>JALLOL010000086.1 GCA_027717875.1 Acidobacteria bacterium AH-259-L09
CTCCTTTGTTCTGCGTCCTGAAAAAAGGAAGGAAGAGGTCGGGCAGATTCTAGCACACGTCAGCCCCGAGCCGGGGCCAGGCTGGTGGTACATTTGGGTGTGCAACCCTTCGCAGTAGTGTTACCATCCGTGACGCGACGCAAGTTTTGACACTGTCTGTTTCTGGTTATGCCGCGACCTTTCCCCGGGACCAGTTTAGCAGCCAAAGGAAAGTCATGAAGAAACAAGCGGATGGCCCCATCTCTCACTCCTGAACTGCAGCGATGGCGCTATCAGGTTTTTGCCATCACCTGGTTGGCATATGCGGGTTTTTACCTGTGCCGAAGAAATTTCAGCGTGGTCATGCCCCTGCTGGAAGCAGATCTGGGCTATACGAAAATGCAG
Organism: Acidobacteria bacterium AH-259-L09; assembly: GCA_027717875.1. The sequence continues at coordinate 385 of JALLOL010000086.1, forward strand.
TTTGCCACGGTTATCTTTGCTTTCAGTCTGCTCTATACGCTGGGTCAATTTTGCGGAGTGCTATCAGATCGCTTTGGTCCCCGCTTGATAGTGGGAATCGGGCTCTTTGTCTCCATCTTTTCCAACCTGATGATGGGATTTGCAACGTCTTTCCTCTTTTTGACCGCTTTCTCTTGCCTGAGTGGCGCCGCTCAGTCCACAGGATGGCCGGGCTTGGTCAAGAACATGGCCAACTGGTTTCGCCGCCGCGAGCGAGGCGTGGTGATGGGCTGGTGGAGTACAAACTACGTTCTCGGTGGATTTTTTGCCACTGTCTTTGCAACCTTTGTTGCGACCCACCCAACCATCTTGGCCCAGTGGGGGTGGCGGCGAGGGTTTTGGTTACCGGCCGTGTTCCTCTTCTTCATCGCCCTAAGCTTCGTTCTGATGACACGAAATAATCCCGGTGATGCCGGCCTTGCGGATATCCCGGAAGGCGACCACAAAGACGGAATCGGCGCGGAGTCCCAGCTCCCGGCCGAACAGGGGGGTCCAGATCACGATTCTCCCTCGCTTCTTCGGGGTATTTTGTCGGACTCGGCCGTGTGGGTCATCGCCATTACGTATCTTTTCTTGAAGATGACCCGCTATTCATTTATCTATTGGCTGCCACTGTACATGACAGGACATCTGGGCTATGGAGTGCTTGAAGCGGGATACATCTCCTCACTTTATGAACTCGTTGGATTCTCGGGGGCGATTATTGCCGGCTATACTTCCGACAAGTTGATGGGATCACGGCGGTTCCCGGTGGCAGCGGTGATGCTGTGGGGACTGGCGGCGGTTTGCTTTTTTCACTCTCCCCTGGCCGCCGCGGGGCCAATAGGTGTTTCGATCTGGATCGCACTGATCGGCATCATGACCTACGGTCCGGATACTCTGATGTCGGGCGCGGCGGCTCAAGATGCCGGCTCCCGAAAGGGAGCGGCCACGGCCGCCGGCTTGATCAATGGGGTGGGTTCAATCGGCCAGCTCTGTTCTCCCTTCCTGGTAGCTTATATTACGGACCAATACGGTTGGGATAGCCTTTTCTATCTCTTTGTCATTTTCGCCCTGATAGGAGGCAGTCTGATGGCGACCAAGTGGAATTACTGGCCCCCGGAGGCCAAAACAAGGTGAAATCATGGAGGTCGGAGAGAATGGACAGTAAGGACAATAACCTTTCACGATTTCGATCCGAGGGAGACTTGAATCTGTCCCCGCAGCGCACAGCCTGGATCCAAGAGAACCTCGACACCAAAACCCGGCACTGGTTGGAGGAAGACGCCCGTTACTTCCTTCATCAGTCGCTTTCAACGCCGTGTCTTAATGTTCTGGCTGGTTGCGACGGGATTTACATTGAAGATCTGCAGGGCAATCGCTACATGGATTTTCACGGCAACAGCGTTCACCAAGTCGGTTTCAGCAATCAGCGGGTGATCAAGGCCATCCAGGCACAGATGAGAGACCTTCCCTTTTGTCCCCGCCGCTACACCAACATCCCTGCCATCCAACTGGCCAAGAAGCTGGCCCAGCTGGCACCTGGAGATCTAAACAAGGTTCTCTTTGCCCCCGGCGGGACGACTGCCATGGGAATGGCACTCAAGCTGGCCCGTGCGGCCACGGGAAGATTCAAGACCATTTCCTTTTGGGATTCCTTTCACGGCGCTTCTCTTGATGCCATTTCCGTGGGTGGCGAAGCCATCTTTCGCAGTGGGATCGGCCCGCTCCTTCCCGGCACCGAGCATGCTCCGCCGCCCGATCCCTACCACTGCCTGTGGGAGTGCGGGAGTGAGTGTAATCTGAAATGTGCCGGCTACATCGAATATATCCTGGAAAAGGAGGGGGATGTGGGGGCCGTTATCGCCGAAACGGTGCGCAGCACTCCGGTGATTCCTCCCCGGGGCTACTGGGAGGCCATTCGGGCAGCCTGTGACAAGCATGGCGCCTTGCTGATTCTCGACGAAATCCCACATGCCCTGGGTCGAACCGGCCGGATGTTCACTTGTGAACACTACGGAGTGGTTCCCGATATGCTCGTCATAGGGAAGGGACTGGGCGGAGGAATCTTCCCACTGGCGGCCCTGATCGTCCGTGAGGATCTGGATGTCATGCCGGACCGGGCACTCGGTCATTACACGCATGAGAAGAATCCGGTAGCCTGCGCGGCTGCCCTGGCCACCATCGAATGCCTGCAAGAAGAAGGCCTGATTGAGAACGCCAGAAGCGTGGGGGAGTACGCCCTGCAGCGAATGCGGGAAATGATGGCCGATCATGAAAGCATCGGAGAGGTCCGGGGTTTGGGTCTTCTTTTGGGCATCGTTCTAGTGAAGGATCGAACCAGTCACCAACCCGCCGTCGAGGAGGCCGAGCAGGTACTGTACTCTGCGCTGGCTAGAGGCTTGAGTTTTAAAGTGACGATGGGACATATCCTCACCCTGACGCCACCCCTGACCATCACCCGCCAGGAAATAGACAAGGCGCTGGACATCCTCTGCGAGTGTCTGGCAGAGGTGGAAAACAGATAAGTGCAAACCCGGTAGGAGCATTACCGGTCCGGTCGGGATTCTTAAAGCGAGACACTTGGGGAGGAGGAAAAAAACAATGTCGGATTTCCAGAATGGGCGAGTCCTATGTTTTGTAGTGGCGTTTGTTCTCTGGATCGCCTGCGCACCCTTTTCGGTAGTCAATTCTGGGCTAGACAAGCTCGCCGGCTATCCAAGTTTTTCTCACTTGCAAATCTTCATCCAAGAGCACCAGGTCGGCATCACAGTCTTTTTCGATCCGCCCTTTGTTTTCCAGACCGAGCAAGGCGGCGGGCTGAATGGTTGCCATGGCGACGATCCTCTTAAGATCGTCCTCATTCAGCCAGTCATAAAGATTCTTCAGGCCTCTATCCATGGTCAGACTACTTCCCGCTAAAACTCCCTCTTGGTTGCGGCACACACCCTCTTTTACTGTCACTTCCACGTTGCCGACCCGATGCCTGCCGTCGGGCATATCCGCCGCGCTGATCGCATCGGTGACAAGAACTAGTTTGTCAGGACCTTTGCACCGCGCAAGAAATCTTACCATGACTGGATGGACGTGGATCCCATCGGCGATGATTTCGGCCGAAATGTCCTCCGAATCCAAGACCGCCCCAACCAGACCGGGTTCCCGATGGTGAAGTTCAGGCATGGCATTGAAAATGTGGGTTGCCAGATTTGCACCGGCTTCAATAGCCTCCACAGCACAGCCATAATCGGCATTCGAATGACCCAACGAGACAATCGACAGCTCCTTCCTCGCCTCGTGAATCAGCTCGAGGGCACCTTTCATTTCAGGTGCCAGTGTCAGCATCCTCAACTTACCGTTTGCCGCTTTGAAGTACTTTTGGAAAATCTCCAGAGAAGGTGCCTGAATACAATCCGCCCGGTGAGCGCCTTTCTGGGCTGGATTGATGAAAGGACCTTCCAGATGAATGCCGAGAGGCCGTGCACCCGGCAACTGGTCGTCCAGAACCTCCGATAGTGCCTGGAGAGAGCGCACCAGTTCTTCCTCGTGGTCTGTAATGATGGTGGGAAGAAAAGCGGTTGCTCCGTGAGCGGCCAGAGAACGGGACATCTTTTCAAGTGCCTGGTGCGTCCCCTCTGCAGCATCACCCCCGGCCGTGCCATTAATGTGCAAGTCGACCATTCCAGGAATCAGACAGTGTCCTGTGTATACTTTGGTTTCGGGGGGAAGATCTAGAGACTGTTTGCCTACGTAGCTGATCTTGCCGTTCTGGATATGGACGAGACCATCTTCCCAATCATCCTCAGGAGTTAGAATTTGCTTCGCATAGATGACCAGGCTGTTGACAGTACTCACCTCCTCTAATATAGTACGCTCGCCTAAATTAATGAAGAAATACGCCGAAGCTCCAACAGGCGGTATCTCTCCTGGTCTAGTGAGATCCCTCGAGACTATGGCAAACCGCCTGCGTAAGCATTCACTCACTTCAACCTCTGCAGCAGGATCGGGACATCCCTCGTCATGCCTTTCTTGCGCAGAGCTCGTCTCAACCCTTTTCTTCCATTTCCTACGCTTCGATGTTAAGAATCCCGATCATCCTTTTAACGACCGATTTGTGCTCTCGAAGGGGCATGCTGCACCGGTGCTCTGGGCCGCCTGGGCGGAGGCTGGAGCATTTCCAGTTGAAAAGCTGCACACCTTGAGAAGAATTGACAGCGATCTGGAAGGACATCCCACTCCCCGGAATCCGTGGGTAGACGTCGCTACCGGTGCACTCGGTCAGGGTCTGTCGATTGGTATTGGGATGGCATTGGCCGCAAGGATGAACAAGACGGGCAGTCGAATTTTTGTCCTACTGGGTGACGGTGAAGCCGCGGAGGGTTCGGTGTGGGAAGCGGCTGCACTGGCCGGCCATTACCATCTGGATAATCTGATTGCCATTGTGGACATCAACCGGTTAGGCCAAAGCCAGGCCACCATGTACGAACATAATTTAGAGAGCTACCAGCAGCGCTTCGCGTCCTTTGACTGGCACACTCAGGTGATCGACGGCCACAGCGTTGAAGAGATCGCCAGCAGCCTGGAGTCAGCCGTTGCAGCTCAAGGCCGGCCCGCTGCCATCATTGCTCGCACCATTAAAGGAAAGGGCGTCACTTTTATGGAGGACAAGGACGGGTGGCACGGTAAGCCGGTTGAGCCGGGTGAAGCGCTTGAAAGGGCTCTGGCGGAAATCGGAGAAAATCTCGAACTCGAAGAAGAACTCCGTCTGAGGCCACCTGAAACAGGGGCTCAGGCCTCTGCTGCACCGTCGGTCAATCCGGACACTGGATTTGCCATTGAGGCGCCGCACTATTCTAAAGATGAGATGGTGGCGACCCGCCAGGCCTATGGTACGGGTCTGAGAAAGCTAGGGACTGTTAATCCAGCCGTCGTCGCCCTGGACGGGGACACAAAGAATTCCACCTACTCCCAAAAATTTTTGGAAGAGTTCCCCGATCGCTTCGTTGAGTGTTTCATTGCCGAACAGAACATGGTGGGAACCGCTGTTGGTTGCAGCGTCATGGGTATGATCCCCTTTGCCTCAACTTTTGCCTGCTTCCTAAGCCGGGCCTATGATCATATCCGCATGGCGGCCATTTCCCAGGCCAACATCAATCTGTGCGGCTCTCACGCGGGGATCTCAATCGGCCAGGACGGACCTTCTCAAATGGGTCTGGAGGACCTTGCGATGATGCGGGCCATTGTGGGGTCCACGGTTTTCTACCCTTCCGACGCCGTGTGCGCGGAGCGACTCGTGGCACTGGCGGCACAAACCCCGGGAATTGTCTACATCCGCACCAGCCGCCCCAAGACACCTGTTCTCTACTCCAATGACGAAGACTTTCGAATCGGAGGGAGCAAGGTAATCAAAAGCAGCAGTGAAGACCGCGCCACTATCGTCGCCGCAGGCGTCACGCTTCACCAGGCCCTTCAGGCCTACCAAGAGCTGCGCAGCCAAAACCTGCCGGTTCGAGTGATTGATCTTTACAGCGTCAAACCGCTGGATGAGGAGACACTGCGAAAGGCGGCCCGAGAGACGGGTGTTTTAATTACAGTGGAGGACCACTATCCCGAGGGAGGCCTCGGTGATGCCGTACTAAGCACATTGGCCAGCGAATCTTGTAAATTCCGTAAACTGGCCGTCAACGGCCTGCCTCGCTCCGGCAAACCCGCCGAACTGATGGACAGGTTTGGAATCGACGCTCGAGCCATCGTGACAGCAGTCAGGGAACTCACTTCGTAGGAGTCATTGATTCAAATATGGATTATTCGATTGAACCTGTCACGGTCTTGAAGACCAAAAGTGCCAAGCTGATCCGCAAGGCAAGAGAATCCCGTCAGCCTATCATCATTACACAAAATGGCACGGCGACGGCCGTATTGCAAGATGTTGAGAGTTTCGAGCGGCAACGCCAGGCACTTTTGCTTCTAAAGTTTTTAGCAAAAGGTGACCACGAGTTGCGGGAGGGGAAAGCTGTAAATCACACCAAAGCTACCAGGCTCCTCAAGCGCAAGCTGGAAGAGCTTCAGGGTGGCTAAACTTTACCGGATCAATTGGGCGCCGGCAGCCATTCAAGACCTCGAGCAAATTTTTGATTACATCGCACTACTGGCCTGTTGCGTAAGTCCGTTCCCACCTTTCGGACTCTTCATTCGAGCTGGTCGAGACCCATGTTGGCCATTGCGAGCGGGATGGTCCAGAGATGGTGGATCTCTTCAGCGAGGGGCTGCGCAAGCTCTTTGGGAGTGCCCCGCTTGAAGGTGGGGTGCCATTGTCGGTGATGGTAGACGAGCAGGGTCATGACATTGAACTTGGCGGAGGCGCCAGTCAGCTTGAGCAGGGGGACAAACTCTCCCTCATCTTCAATGCCGATGACGGCGGCCTTGCCTCGAGCCTGGATGCGCAGACCTGCGGCACGCGGGTCCCGTTCGCGCAGCTCGGCGAGTAATGAAGAAGCGAAATATCTAGCATTCATGACGTCAAATCGGACCTTTCAAGGTTCTCTATTATGCAGGGGCTCTATCTTGCAATCGAGCAACCTCGCCAAAAAATGAAAAAAAATGAAAGAAGAGCTGGACAATTCCTTCATTTTTCTGTAGCGTAACAAGGGAAAGTGAAAGTTGCTGGCGGAAGGAGGCGAGATTCAAAGCCTGGGTGTGCTCGGAGATAGAGCTTCTTGGTGCTCAGTCAGAGGGAGCGATTGGATTTGGAGAGGCTGGCTAAGAGCCGGCGGACGGAGGTTCGTCTAGCCGAGCGGGCAAAGATCATCCTGCTGGCGGTGGAAGGAGCTTCCGACTCCTGGATCAGCGAGAGCGTGGGCGTGACATCGAAGACGGTGCGAAAATGGCGGCGGCGATATCCCGAGCGACGACGCAAACAGCCCGAGCATAGCGTGGAGCAGTGGCTTTCTGATGCGGGGCGTCCCGGACGACCCGACCGGTTCGAGGCGTTGTTTTGGGTGGACGTCTTGGCGATGGCGACGAGTGAGCCGTCGAACTACGGTCTGCCTATCACCCATTGGACGGCACGGGAACTGAGCGCGCAAATCGTTGAACGGGGGCTCACGGAAAGTATTCATTTCACCACAGTATCGCGCTTTTTGGCGAAGTGTGCTCTGCAGCCCCATCGCACCGAGCAGTGGATGAATCGCAAGGCTGATCCTGAGTTCGATGAGCGTGCCAGTGAGGTCAAGGACTGCCTGGTGAGCGCGAGCAGCGAGCCTTCTGGGGAGCGGGTCACGGTATCCTTTGATGAAAAGACTGGCATGCAAGCCAAAGAGCGTGTGGCCCCGGATCAACCCCTGCAAGCGGGCCGGCCGGCCCGCTTGGAGTTCGAGTATGAGCGCCACGGCACACTGGTTCTTTTCGCGATGATGGAGGTCGGTTCCGGCCAAATTCGGGGCTACACTGACACCACTCGCACCAACGCGGTGACCGCTGGTGTGCTGGGTAGCCACTTGCAGGGTCTGCTCAGTGCCGGATGCAAGCGCATTGATGTGGTGCTCGACCAGCTCAACACGCACTGGAGTGACGATCTGGTGCAAAGGGTTGCTGGGTTGTGTAATCTGCCCAAGCCTGAGCCGGAGGAGGTCAAGACGGGAGCCCAGCGGCGGGCCTGGCTTAATGATCCGTCAAAACCCATCGTCTTTCATTTCACCCCCAAACATGCGAGCTGGCTCAATCCGATCGAGATCTGGTTTGGTGTTCTGGTTGGCAAGGTGCTCCGTCGTGGTTCCTTCTCGTCCACCACGGATCTGGAGGGGAAAGTGCAGCGATTTATCGACTACTACAACCAGGAGCTGGCTCATCCCTACCGCTTTCGCCGCTGGAAGAAAGCTGCCTAGAGAGAGCTGCCAGGTGTAAGGCGCCACTTTATTTGGAGCCCTTTCCATCAGACTATTTGAGCATATGTCGCACCCGTTTAAGAAGTCTAGAATGGCCTGTGGAGTCTATGGAAACCCAGTGTACCTCTTGTTTTTCTCCCTTTGGCTTCCCACAGACTCCACAGGCCCTACTGCTAGGACTGGTATAAATTAACTTGATCGAAAATTGCAGCTTTCGTTAAGAATAATGTGTAAGTTTACACCCGGGATGGATGGGGAAGCTGAGGCTGGGCAGGTCAGGGGCCCGGAGCAAGTCCGGGGAAGGCCAGGCGGGGGAGAGTTGGAATTCAAAGCCAAGCGGTGGAAGCCCGCGGAGCTGAAGCTCATCGAAGAGGTGGTTTCGAGTTGCGGCGGGTTGACTCGTCAGGAGCTGGCCAAGACGGTGTGTGAATTGCTGGACTGGCGACGGGCCAATGGGAGGCTGAAGTGGCGCGAGTGCAGGGAATGGCTCGAACGGCTGGAGTCTGAGGGGCGAGTTTCACTTCCGGTCTTACGGCGCACCAAACCCCTCGGGGCAACCACCCGGGTTGCTCATAGCGAGCAGGGCGAGCCAGGCGAGTTGCTGGTGGGGACGGTGGGCGATGTGCGCCCGGTGGTGTTTGAAGCGCTCGACAGCGACCAAGAGCGAGGATTGTGGCGCGAGCTGGTGGGGCGCTACCACTACCTGGGACACAAGGTGCCCTTTGGTGCTCAGCTGCGCTATTTCGTGAGGGTGAGCCGTCCGCCGGGCACCGTGGTGGGATGTGTTCAGTTGTCCTCACCAGCATGGAAGATAGCGCCCCGGGATGGCTGGATTGGCTGGGATGAGCCGACGCGGCGGCGCAACTTGCAAAGAATCGTCAACCAAAGTCGCTTTCTACTGCTACCGTGGGTGAGGATCCGTAACCTCGCCAGCCATATCCTGGCCAAGATGGTACGCGAATTTCCCTCGGACTGGGAACGGCTCTACGGGATCCGACCGGTGTTGGTGGAGACCCTGGTGGACCGGCAGCGGTTTCGGGGCACCTGCTATCGAGCGGCCAACTGGCACTACTTAGGGAGCACTCAGGGACGCGGCCGTATGGACCGCAGGCACAACAGGCAGGGAGCGTCTCCCAAGGACTTGTTTGTTTATCCTCTGGTGTCTGATTTCCGTCAA
>JALLOL010000087.1 GCA_027717875.1 Acidobacteria bacterium AH-259-L09
CATCGCTGCATTTATTTTTCTCCTTGCCACTTTTGCTCTCGTCGGTATGTCGTCTCTTTACGGCCCGTACCTTGAAATTCTCGAGTTGAAAGGCTACGACTTCATGATGTCAAGGCTTCGGGGTCCCTTGCCGGCTCCTGACGATATTGTCGTTATAGCGATTGACCAGAGTTCATTCGACGAATTCCAGTCTCTTGGTTTGTCCTGGCCTTGGCCCCGCTACGTTCACGCGGAATTGATTCGAAGCCTGAATAAGGCTGAAGTTCGGGCCATCATCTTCGACGTTATTTTCGACCAGGAAACCGACGACGACGACGACCTGGCAGCCGCGATTCGTGAGAGTCGCGCTCCGGTGGTGTTGGCAGCTACTGAAGACAGGGTCGATGACCCGAGATTTGGGATTCTAACCAAGCAAGTTCTTCCTGTGAGTAAGTTAGTGGAGGCAGGTGCCCATGTAGGTTACGCCGACATGACCCCAGATTACGATGATGTATTGCGTCACGGCAGGCTCTCCGTGAGCGGTAATCCCACCGTGGTGGTGCAAGCGTGTAATCAGCTCACAGGAACCAGTTTGAACTTGTCCGAACTCCCCATTGTTCGTTTCCAAGGCAAGGATCCCGAGATCCTGATCAACTATCTGGGAGGAACTCGCCATATCCACACCGTCAGCTATTATCAAGCCATCGATCATCAGATGTTCCTGCCTCCCGAGACGTTAAAAGACAAGATCGTCTTTGTGGGCCGCTCCACCGCGGTGAAAGACGTAAGCCGGGGAGCAATTCAGAAAGATGCCTTTCCCAGTCCTTTTCGTTTGGCAGGGAGCTCACTCGTTCCGGGCGTGGAAATCCACGCCAATACTTTGAACACTCTGCTGAGTAGAAACTTCATTGGACAGGCTCCCCTAACGCAAACCTGGATCGTGATGATCTTGCTTGCTGCCTTAATCTCTGGGATCCTCCTGGGTTTTGACTCATTCCGATTGAAGATCTTTTTCTCCCTGGCGGTCATGGTTGGGTACGAAGTGCTGGCAGCACTGATTTTTGTCTACCAAAATTACTGGCTTCATACTGCCCACCCTTTCGTCATCATGTTATCGGTGTTCGGTCTGAATACGCTCTACCAGTACCGCCTGACGGAAAAGGAAAGAGCACACATTCGCAAAGCCTTGAAGGGCTATGTCTCCAGCCAGGTGATGAGTGAGATCATGAAGAATCCCGACAGTCTGGAGCTGGGTGGAACGCAAGTCGAGGCAACGGTGCTCTTTTCAGACATTGCCGGTTTTTCCAAGATCTCTGAAAAGACCACCCCCCGTAAATTATTCTCCATGCTCAATGATTACTTCACTCGAATCGGGGATGTGATCATGAAGCAGGAAGGGATGATCAACAAGTACATCGGCGACGCCGTCATGGCCATTTGGAATGCGCCGAAGGCAAATGAAAATCATGCAGCGCTTGCCTGTCAGGCGGCTCTGGAAATGAGGCGAATCGTGGAGGAGATGCGTCCCCTGGAGGCCAGGATTGGAATCAACACCGGGCCCATGGTGGCGGGAAACCTCGGTCATATCGAGCGAATGGAATACACTGTGATTGGAGATGCGGTGAATCTGGCCTCCCGCTTAGAAGGTGCCAATAAGCCCTTCGGCACGGCCATCATGATCAGCGAATCCACAGAAGAGCTGGTCCGCGGACAGTTTTTGCTGCGCCTGGTGGACCGCATTCGCGTCATCGGCAAACAGCAGCCGGTCCGGGTGTACGAGGTCCTGGCCGGAATTGATGAGCTGGTGCCCGATGGGCTGCATCAGATGGTGCAGTCCTTTGACAAGATTATTGACGCTTATGAGTCGCGCGACTGGGAAAGTGCCTGCGCCCTGATCGAAAAACACCTGGAGCGCTTTTCCGAGGATAAGGTAGCACGCATTTACCTGGAGCGCTGCCGCGAGTTCTCCGCTGCACCCCCGCCAGCGGACTGGGACGGGGTCTATGCTCTGAAATCGAAGTAAACGGGCCGGATGTCCCAGATTGACTCAACCTTCCTGACTAACTTAACTAGTTCCCATCCGGAAAGCCCGGGCCCAGCTGATGTCAGAGCCGCAAAAGCCTCTGTGGCCGCCTACCAGATCGGCGCTTCCGCCGCTTCGCGGCCGCGCGAATCCATTCTACAAAACCACCGAGTGGCCTTCTTGGGCGCCCACCGTGTTCTCAAATTTGCGGCGGGCTTCCTGGACAATTTGAACAAATTTATGGTCGTCATAGGAAGGGTCGTGGTGAAAGAGAGCGAGCTGTTTGACTTTTGCTTCATTAGCCACGCGACAGCCTTCCAGCCAGGTACTGTGTCCCCATCCTTTCTGCTTTTCGTAGTCCTCGGGCGTGTATTGGGAGTCAAAGATCAGAAGGTCGGCATTTTGTGAAAAATCCCGCACTACGGTGTCAAGCTCCTGATGCCCGTGCTCCAGATCGCTAGCGTAAACGATCACCGCCCCCTCAGATTCTATCCGGTAGCCGAACGCCTTCCCGGGGTGGTGCAGGGGGAAAGGATGGATGGTGAGCTTGCCGAATTTGAGCGGTTCTAAGTCGATCTCGACGAAGCCTTTCTTGGCGGGAAGAAAATCAAAACTGATCGGAAAATAAGGGTTCCTCATCTGGATTTTCAGTGTTTCCTCCAGCCCGCTATTTGAACCCATGCGCCGGTGTGTGCCTTCCAGGAAGCCGACGGAATGGAAAGTCACTTCATTGTCCTCATAGTAAAGCGGCGGGAAAAAGGGGATACCCTGAATGTGATCCCAATGAAAATGAGTCAGAAACACTTTAAGACTCACCTTCTGGTCTTCAGATCCCTGCAGTAAAGAAGCCCCCAGAGTACGAATACCGGTGCCTCCGTCGAAAATGAAAACTTCGTTGTTGGGGAGGCGCACTTCGAGGCAGGGAGTATTCCCCCCATAGCTGAGGTTTTCAATTTGCGGTGTCGGCGTTGAGCCTCGCACCCCCCAGAACGTCATGCAGAGACGAAAATCGTTGTCCATAGTTCACCTTTGGGAGGTCACACCCACAAAAGTATATCCTCTCATAATCCGAGAAAGCAACGAATTAAAAGCACTGCGAGTAATCCCTCAGTCTGGGGGAGGGTGGCGATGTTTGGAAGGCTGTTTGGCCCACGGAAACCCACGGAACCAGCACAGAATAAACAGCCGCTGCGCCTCTTAAATATGATGAAATCACTTGCCATTATTCGCCCGCAGGGTCATTCCGTGCTGATTCCGTGGGTTTCCGTGGGCCAAACAGAGAAATCATTCAGAAAACGGTTACTTTATAGGTCTCGACCGTCCACCGGTCAATCCCCATGAAAGCCAGGATGCAGCAAATAATCAGCAATAGAACCGTCACCACAGGGATGAACTTTCGACCGTAGATGAATCGCTCACGGAACATGAGAAAGGCTCTGTACAGTACATAACACTCCAGAGCGAAAGGAGGAAAGCCAAAAAACCCCAGCATCGGCATTTCGAAGATCTTCAAGAATCCAAGGTAGGGAACCGTATAAACCCACTTCGCTGACGCCCAGTAGTTCCAAAACTCCCACAATAGCCCGCATATCATCCCGGTGACCAAGAGTCGCACTATGATAGCGTAGTCTCCTCGTTCCGCTCTAGCCAAAAACGAAAATTGTCGCTGGTCGCCCCAGTAGATGAGGGGATCAAGCAGGAAAATACATCCCAGCCACACCAGGGGAAAGAAGAAATCGGGGCGAAAAGGGACAAAAAGCATCATCAGGAAGCCGATGACGACGAAACGGATGAGCAGCGCTGGAGTCACCCGGATGGATCGCCCTCGAACCTCGGTCAGCACACCAAAGTTTTTCAAAAGGGTTTCGGTCTCAAAAATGCCGGGAAGGATCGTTCCGAACGACATCATATAACCCGGCAAGCGAAGATAGGTCTCGACGGGAATTCCGATATAGTGCCAGTTGTTCAAGCTGAAGTTGTAGATTTCGAAAAACAGCCACACCGGAATGGAATAGAGGAAAACCCACACGAACTCACCCGGATTATCCAGTAGAAGAGAGTTTCGCCCGCGAAGATGGTTCACGCCGGACAGAAAAACGATGTAGGTCCACCAGGCGAAGATGAAAAAATCGGTGGATATGGGTTCTACTCCCTGAATCATCAGGTAGAAGGCGACGACGTGGATAACGATCGCTGCCCAAATCATCATCCATGCTTTCTTCATTGCCCCTAATGCCTCAGATGGTTTACAATCTCCGGCAAGCTGGCCAGCACCACATTGCCCACAATGCTCAGGTTCTTGGCTGACAACTTGTCCAGTGTGTCCTCCTGGCGATGCCAGTAGGCATAATCCATGTCAATGATATCGACTACCGGTATCCCCTCTTCGGCGAAGGGAATGTGATCATCCACGGCACCGGTGCTGCCTCGCCTCTGGAAAATGTCACCATTTTCCATTTCCGCCGCCTTGTCCCAAATGATCTTGTTCAGCCAGGCAGTTGAGTTGATGTCTTTGTGCAGTACCAGGTTCTCTTCACCCACCATATCAAGCAGGATAAGAGTGGAAATCTTATGCAGTTGCCGGCGGAGTTTGAGCATCTTTACAAACTCACGGCTCCCGTAAAGACTGTCAGCACTGGTCCAGTCTAGAAACGCTTCCTCTCCATCGAAGAAGACAAACCACAGTGTATAATCTGTGGGGTTCTCCTGCGCCACAATTCGGGCCAGCTCCAGCAGCAAACCGCTGCTCGATCCACTGTCATTGGCACCGACGAAGGGGAAATCTTCAAAATACTTACTGTCGTAGTGGCTGGCCAGGATGATGACCGACTCGCGCTCTCCTTTGGCTGTTGCCCAGATGTTCGTCATTTCAAGTCGGCCCAGGGGGGTCACCGGATGAAAGGTCTGGGTGCGGACTTCCAGACCATATGATTTTAGCTCGTCCGTGATGTAAGCGCCCACCTTTTTTTGTGCTTCACTGCCGGGAGGGTGGGGGCCGTAAGCGACGATCTTTTCGATATGGCGCATGACTCTTTCAGCGTCTATCCGATTGGTCTCTGCGGATGTGCCAAGGCAAGAGACGGAAAATGAAAGGAGGAGGAGGAAGAGGGAGAGCTTGGATCTCTGCATTATGACAACTGTTTACTACTCCCTTTTCAGAGGACCTTTGTCCCGCGAATCACACGAATGAGCGCGAATGACGCGGACCGGGGTAAATTACATCTGACCTTTCCCCGAAATTGCAAAGTCCCTATCGCTGTGTTACATTTCTGATCTTCAAAATATACCCCAGGAAGGGCCATTTATGAAGGTATTCGAAAGCGAAAACATCCGGAACATCGCGTTTGTAGGTCATGGGGATTCAGGAAAGACTTCGCTGGCCAGTGCACTTCTTTACTCGGCCGGGGCGGTCAACCGTCTGGGCAGTGTAGAAGAAGGGAACACCGTCACTGACTTTGATGAGGACGAGACTGAACGCAAAATCACCATCAGCACCGCCTTGGCTAACTTTGAATGGAAAGGGAACAAGGTCAACATCCTGGATACGCCCGGCTATCGGACGTTCATTCTGGATGCCAAAGCGTCCGTAGTGGGTGCCGAAACCGCTGTGGTGGTAGTGGACGCTGTCGCTGGGGTGGAGGTCCAGACGGAGCTCGCCTGGTCCTTTGCCGAAGAATTCAAACTCCCTCGAGCGGTTGTCCTGAATAAGTTGGATCGGGATCGGGCCAGCTTCGGTCGAAGCCTTGAGTCCTTGCACAATGCTTTTGGACGCGCCGTGATTCCGGTTCAGCTCCCCATCGGAGAAGAGAAGGACTTTCGAGGCATCGTCGATCTGGTTCGGAACAAGGCATATGTTTACGACAAGGACGCGGGCGGAAGTTTCAAGGAAGAGACCATTCCAGATGAGCTTCAGTCCGAAGTGGGGCAGCGGCGAGAAGAGCTCATCGAAATGGTTGCCGAGAACGACGATGAGCTCATGGAAAAGTTCTTCGAAAACGAAACCCTGTCCGATGAAGAAATGCTTTCGGGACTGCGCAAAGCGTTTCAGGCCCAGGCCATCTTCCCCATTTTTTGTGTTGCCTCCACTAGTAACATTGGCGTCAAGCAGCTGCTGGATTGGATCTTGGAATTGTTTCCCAATCCACTCGAGCGTGGACCCGTCCCTCTCATCGATTCGGAGAGCAGGGAAGAAAAAGAATTCCGGATTCAAGAAGAAGGACCTACTGCGGCTTTTGTGTTTAAGACGCTGGCGGATCCGTTCGCCGGTCGAATCAATTTAATCAAGGTCCTTTCGGGAACCCTGAAGTCCGACTCGAGCTTGAGAAACTTCAGCAGCAACGGAGACGAGCGTCTCGGTACCCTGCAGGTGATGCAGGGCAAAGCCCACGAGGCTATTCCGGAAGCTCACGCCGGGGACATCTGCGCTGTTTTGAAACTCAAGGAGACCAACACCGGAGACACCCTGGCCGAGCGTTCCTTTAAGGGCATCTTCAAGAAGGTTGAGTTTCCGGAGCCCGCCATCAGCTTCGCCATTGAGCCCAAGACGCGGGGGGACGAGGATAAAATGAGTAATGCCATCTCGCGGATGCTTGAAGAGGATCCTTCCCTCCGCTTCCGGCGAGATCCCCAGACCAGAGAGTTCCTCCTGTCCGGAAGCGGCCAGCTCCATGTCGAAGTTGCAGTAGGCAAGCTGAAGAAGAAGTTCGGGGTTGAGGTCGTCTTGAAAACTCCGAAGGTTCCCTATCGCGAGACTATTACCGGTAAGGCACAGGTACAGGGAAAGCACAAGAAACAGACTGGCGGCCACGGTCAGTATGGAGACTGCAAGATTAAGATGGAGTCATTGTCCAGAGGTGAAGGATTTGAGTTTGTAAACGAGATCTTCGGCGGTGCCATTCCTCGAAATTACATCCCCGCAGTGGAGAAGGGGATTGTGGAAGCTGCTGAAAAGGGCTTCTTGGCGGGCTATCCGGTGGTGGACTTCAAAGTGGTACTTTACGACGGAAGCTACCACGATGTTGACTCTTCGGACATGGCCTTCAAGATCGCCGGCTCCCTGGCCTTTAAAAAAGCCATGCAGGAAGCCAAGCCGGTGCTGCTGGAGCCGATCATGAACGTTGAAGTCTACGCTCCGGAAGAGAACGCGGGTGACCTCATGGGGGATCTCAACGGTCGGCGCGGCCGTATCCTGGGGATGGATGTCAAGGGAAGCACACAGGTGATTAGCGCACAAGTCCCCTTGGCAGAGATGCTCAACTACGCGCCGACATTGACCTCTTTGACCGGAGGACGAGGGAGTTTCCACATGGGATACTGCCGCTACGAGATCGTGCCAGCCCCCCTGGCTGAGCGCATCATTGCGGAAGCGCAGCGGCAAAAACAAGAAAAAAGCGCCTGATTTCGTGCTTTCGTGCTGTCGTTGGCACGACATCACCATCACGAAATCACGAACTCACGACAGCACGACAGCGTGAACTTTCGAAAGCAGGAACGCTATGTTCCCACGACTAATCGATCTTGGACCAATCACGCTTCACAGTTACGGGCTGCTCCTCGCTGCAGCCTTCCTGGTTTCGATCGGGCTGGTCTCGCGTTTGGCCAAGGAAAGTGTGCTGCGCAATCGGGCCTGGGATCTGGGGTTTATTATCATCGTTTCTGCTGTGCTGGGGGCCAAACTTCTTCTCGTGTTGACTGACCTTGATGGCTATCTCCAGCGGCCTTCCCGTTTGCTTTCGCTGGAATTTTGGCAAGCGGGCGGTGTGTATTACGGAGGCTTCATCGGTGCCGTCGTCGGTATCGCAATATATATTTGGAGATCCCCCGATCTGAAGTTCTTGACGGTGGCCGATGCTGCTGCTCCGGCCATTGCACTGGGACAATCGATTGGTCGGTTGGGCTGTTTTGCCGCGGGTTGTGACTATGGCAAACCGGCGAATCTCCCCTGGGCCGTGACCTTTACCAGCGAGTACGCCCATAAATATATCGGGGTTCCGATCCACGTGCCCCTGCATCCTGCTCAGCTCTATGAGTCCTTGACGACGTTTTTCCTCTTTTGGGTCCTGCTTTGGATTTACAAAAACAAGCGCTTTGCCGGTCAGGTCTTCTGTTTATACCTGGTGCTCTATGGAGCGGCTCGCTTTGGTCTGGAATTTTTCCGTGGAGACGTGGATCGCGGATTTGTGTTCGGTGGGTTGCTTTCTACCTCGCAGTTCATCAGTCTTCTGATCTTTCCCGCCGGGATTGTCGCTTACTTTTATTTCCGTAGCCGGTCTCTCCGAAGATCTGGCGGTGTCTGAAAATATTTTCCTGCAAGTCAGCGCACATGACGTCCGACAAAGGCTTGACGTCTTCCTGTCGCAGAAGCTTGAGCAGGTCAGCCGCAGCGCGATCCAGCGCTGGATCGAATTGGGTCATGTGACAGTTGAGGGAGAACGGCGTAAGGCGAATTATGTGCTGAAACAGGGCCAGCAAATCACAGTCGTCCCTCCGCCGCCGGAGCCTGTAGAGCTGGTTGCCGAACCGATCCCCGTGAAGATCGTCTACGAGGATGACGTGCTGGTGGTGGTGGACAAACCTGCAGGAATGGTGGTTCATCCCGGCGCAGGAAATCGGCGGGGGACTCTCGCAAACGCGCTGTTTCACCATTTTCGAGAGATCAGCCGTGTTGACACGATCCGCCCCGGAATCGTGCACCGATTGGATAAGGCCACTTCCGGTTTGCTGGTGGTGGCCAAGAATGATCACGCCCACGATTTCCTGTCGCGCCAATTCAAGGCACGGCAAGTCGAAAAGCGTTATCTGACACTGGTTCATGGACGATTAAAAGCGAAGGAAGGTGTTGTGGATGTCTCTATCGGACGTGATCCCTGGGCGCGCACCAGGATTTCCACACGCAGCCGCCGCCGGCGCCAGGCTCTCACGGAATATCACGTGATCCGTTACTACTCCGATTTCACCTATGTTCGGGCTCACCCCCACACCGGGCGAACCCACCAAATACGAGTGCATTTTCAGCACCTCGGACACCCTGTCGTGGGGGATGAGACCTACGGCAGGAAGGTGGCTCAGCATCTGACAGATCCGTCCCTGATTTTACTCATCAAGAATCTCGGGAGACACTTTCTTCACGCCCACTTTCTCGCTTTTGTTCATCCCGATACCAAACAAAGAGCCTCCTTTGAGACACCATTGCCTCCTGAGCTTGCCGAGT
>JALLOL010000088.1 GCA_027717875.1 Acidobacteria bacterium AH-259-L09
TGGGAGGCAGTCCGCAAGTCAAAGCCTGGGGACCTCAACGTACTGCTCTACTTGGAACGGGCGTACGAAGCACTGCTGGGCGAACTGCGTGAGGAAATCTTCCGCCTAGATCCCGACAGAGTTAAGGCCGAACCGGGTTCGGACAAGGGGGGCGGCCCATCCACGGGAACCGGAAAGGCGGAGCCCGCTCGGGTCCGGCTTGACCCGTTCCGGCATCGCGAACCCCTTATTCGCGACGCTTGCACCCAGTGCCACCGCTGGAGCCCACCCGGAATTCTGCCCAGGCGGGCGTGGTTTGGCAAAGTCACCAAAATGTTCGGGTTGGCCAACGACGGGATGCTGGCTTCTCTCGGCCGGCCGATCAAAGAGGTCGAACTAGGTGAGGTTGTGGCCTATTTCGAGACTCTGGCTCCAGAGGCGTTGGAAACGCCGCCTTGGGGTCCCGCCACGCCGCAGCCGAAAGTGAAGTTCGAGCGCACCAGTTTACGGGGAGTCGCGCCGGGAGAAGGGCTTCCCGGTACGGCGAACGTACGCCTCCTTGAATTGTTTGAGGATGTCGCCGGCCCAGAACTCGTGGTTTGTGACATGTTGTCGGGTTGGGTCTCGTGGGTCGATCCCGACGCCCTTGGGATGAAGCTCGAGGGGTTGGCGCGCTTGTCTCATCCTGACCACGTCGAGGCCGTGGACCTGGACAGAGACGGGCAGATGGATCTCCTCGTGGCCGAGCTAGGGGAGGTCATGCCGTCAGACACAAAAGCGGGTGCGGTGGTCTGGCTTCGAAGAACAGGGAAGCGGAAATTTGAGATTATACAGTTGACCGAGAATCTAGGTCGTGTCGCTGACGCTCAGGCAGCCGATTTTGACGGGGACGGGGACGTTGACGTAGTGGTGGCCGAGTTCGGCTGGATCACGGTCGGGAGCATCCTGTACCTTGAGAACCGGTCCGAGCGTCCGGGCTCGGGTACGCCTTCCTTTGCGCCGGTGACCTTAGATGATCGCGCGGGCGCGATCCAGGTTCCGGTCGTCGACCTTAACGACGACGGGAAACCCGACTTCCTGGCGCTGATCTCCCAAGAGCACGAGACCGTGGTTGCATTTATCAATCGTGGCGGCGGACGGTTCGATAAACAGGAGGTCTTCACGGCACCCCATCCGCACTGGGGCTCCAGCGGCATTGAGCCGGTAGACCTGGACGGAGACGGTGACCTCGACGTTCTGTTCACCAACGGGGACACCATGGACGACATGGTGCGCTTCAAGCCGTATCACGGAGTGTCTTGGCTGGAAAACCGGGGCGCATATCCCTTTGTCCACCATCGCATAGGCCGTTACTATGGGGCCCTCCGGGTCGAAGTGGGCGACTTGGATGGCGATGGGGATCTAGATCTGGTGGCCACATCGTGGCTTCCGGAACTGGACGAGGCAAAGCGACATAGCATGACCTTGCCGGGCGTCATTTGGTACGAGCAGGTTTCGTCCGGCTCTTTTCAGGCGCACGTCCTGAGCGACGACCCGTGCGACCACCCGACGCTGGAAATCGGAGACATCGATGGAGACGGTCGTCTGGACGTCATCACGGGGACGGCTTGGTTGGGAACCCCTCCGACCGACCGACCGGCAGTTGCCGTAGGCATATGGAGGCAAATCCCGTAGTGTCCAAAAAATTGCATCGAGCTCTAAGCCGTTGTTGAACTAAGCCGCAAACTGACAGTAGACATCCACGGTCATCTTGAACCTGGGGCGAACCGTGAGCCCGTTAACGGGTTTCCCTCTTTACACGACCCTCTCTCCTCCACGGGAGATTCCGAAGACGAACAACAAAACGCCAATGCCCGGTAGTTTTTTTACCTCAAGAACGCACCCTATACGCACCCAAGACATTTCAGACCCTTCAGGGTGCGTTTCCCCTTTGGCTGTAACTATTGATTTTATTAGGTCTATCTTGGTGGGCCTAGGTGAACTTGAACCACCGACCTGACGCTTATCAGGCGTGCGCTCCAGCCAACTGAGCTATAGGCCCACAGTTGGCTGCTATCCGAGAGCGTCAGTATAACGAAGGGCCTACTCGAATACAAGAATGGGGCCGAAGAGGGTGGGGGCGGGGATTGTCAGGTCTTGAAAATTGAATTTTTGATGCAGATCAAAAATTCAATGTTTTCCATTGCCTTTAACCCCCTGAAGGTCTACCATCTACAAAAGGTCAAGTCGTACAGTCCGGGAGGAGACAAGCGTGCTCGGTAAGACCATCAGCCATTACAAGATCCTGGAGAAGCTCGGCGAAGGAGGGATGGGAAAAGTGTACCGGGCTGAGGACACCAGCCTGGGTCGTGAGGTGGCCATTAAAGTTCTGCCCGATCTATTCGCCCACGATAAGGAGCGGCTGGCCCGCTTTGAGAGGGAAGCCAAGCTCCTGGCCTCGCTAAACCACCCCAACATTGCAGCAATTTATGGCTTCGAGGAGGCCGATGGAGTTCGCTTTCTCGTCTTGGAGCTGGTCGAGGGCGAGACCCTGGCTGACCGGGTGGCCAAAGGGCCCCTGCCTGTAGAAGAGGCTCTGGAGATCGGTCGTCAGATTGCCGAAGGAGTGGAAGCCGCCCATGAGAAGGGCGTCATTCACCGGGACCTGAAGCCCTCGAATGTGAAGATCACGCCGGAGGGAAAGGTCAAGGTGCTGGATTTTGGTCTAGCCAAGGCGCTGGAGGGTAAGGTTCCTGTTGCGGACATTTCCCAATCTCCCACCCTCACAGAGGGAATGACTCGTGCGGGTGTGATCCTGGGCACAGCCGTCTACATGAGCCCAGAACAGGCACGCGGGAAACTCGTGGACAAGAGGACGGATATCTGGGCCTTTGGCTGCGTGCTCTATGAAATATTGACAGGCAAGAAGGCCTTCCAAGGAGGAACAATTAGCGACACCATTGCAGCAATTCTCAAGGGCGTGCCGGATTGGGAGGCGCTTCCTGAGAACACACCTTGGAGAATACAGGATCTGCTGCGTCGGTGTCTCCAGAAAGATCCGAATCGTCGCCTGCGTGATAGTGGGGACGCCAAAATCCAAATTGAGGAGGCATTGACTGAGCCTACAACGATATCACCGATTGAGGTCATCAGCGCAGCAAAGCCTACGCGATGGAAGCTGGCGATTCCGTGGAGCATTGCCGTAATGATGACCCTCCTAGCGGGAGTCGCTATCTGGAGTTTGACGCGTCCGGAGCCGAGGCCCATTACGCGCGTTTCCGTGGTGCTGCCCTCGACCGAGCGACTGTCCGGTACAAGTCGTCATGTCGTGGCTTTGTCGCCCGACGGCACTCATCTCGTCTATGCGGCTAACGAGCAGCTTTACCTGCGTGCGATGGATCAGCTGGAGGGCGTGCCTATCCGGGGCACGGAAGGCAACACGAGGAGTCCATTTTTCTCGCCCGACGGGCAATGGGTGGGGTTTTGGGCTGGGGGCCAACTGAAGAGAGTCCCCATTAGCGGCGGGGCACCAGTGACCCTGTGCGACGCTCAGATTCCCTGGGGTGTGAGCTGGGGACCCAACGACACCATTGTCTTTGGACAAGGTCCAGAGGGCATTTGGCAGGTCTCCGCTGCCGGTGGCACGAAAGAGGTCCTGATCGGCGTCGACTCCACGAAGAGCGAAGTAAGCGAAATGCCCATGGAGCTTCTGGGTAAGCTTCTGATGTTGCACGAACTTTACCATGGACCACAGATCCTGCCCGGTGGGAGGGCAGTACTCTTTACGGTGGGATTCGGCGGCACTTGGGATGACGCGCAGATCGTGGTGCAGTCGCTGGAGACGGGCGAGCGAAAGGTCCTGATCAGTGGGGGCACCGATGCCCGTTACGTGTCCACGGGCCACCTGGTCTATGCGCGGGCAGGGACGCTGCTGGCGGTGCCGGTTGATCTGGGACGGCTGGAGGTGACTGGCAGCCCCGTCCCGATCGGCGAGGGCATCCGGCAGGCGGATGCTAATGTTACCGGCGCTGCGCAGTTCAGCTTTTCCCGCTTCGGATCGCTTGTCTATGTCCCGGGCATCGGGGGCGAGATCGAACGCACATTGGTCTGGGTGGATCGGGAGGGGCAGGTGGAGCGCTTGGCTGCGGAGCCGCGCTTTTACAGTCGGCCGCGCCTCTCACCTGATGGTCAGCGCCTGGCCATGACCGTCTTTGATTCGGCCAACAGCGATGTGTGGATCTATGAGCTGGCACGCGAGACGCCAACCCGGCTCACCTTCGATCCGGCTGAGGACCGCAACCCGCTCTGGACGCCGGATGGTCAGCGAGTGGTGTTCAGCTCAGACCGGGATGGTGGACTGTCCAATTTGTTCTGGAAAGCGGCCGACGGCATGGGCCAGTTGGAGCGCCTCACGACGAGTCCAAACTATCAAATACCTTATTCCTGGTCCTCGGACGGGAAGAGGCTGGTTTTCGTTGAACTGAATCCTGAAACACTCTGGGACATTAGCGTTCTGTCAATGGAGGGCGAGCCCACCTCGCAGGCGCTTCTCCAGACGCAGTTTACCGAAAGCCTTCCGGCGATCTCGCCCGATGGCCGCTGGATGGCCTACCAGTCCGATGAATCGGGCCGACACGAGGTCTATGTAACGCCTTTCCCCGGCGCCGGGCCCAAACAGCAGATTTCGATGGAGGGAGGGGCAGAGCCGGTCTGGGGCCCGGACGGGCGTGAGCTTTTTTACCGAGAAGGGGACAAAATGATGGCTGTTGCCGTGAAAACACATCCGAAATTCACGGCGGCAAAACCAAAGGTGCTCTTCGAAGGACGGTATACGACTAATAGAATTGCTGCCAACTATGATATCACTCCCGACGGTCGGCGGTTTCTGATGATCAAAGTCGGCGAACAGGAATCGGCACCGACCCAAATCAACGTGGTCTTCAACTGGTTTGAAGAACTCAAGCGCCTCGTGCCCACAGGCAAGTGACATTTTTAGTCCGGCGTCACCCTGAAAACTTCGTCGTGCTCGCTAGCCTGCTCGAGGACTTTCACTCCTACATCATCGCCTGGTCGCGAAGGTTGTACGCCAGAAAGGCTGGGCCCCAACAGTAACGCGAGCATAATGATCGTCGTCAGCTTCCGTTTGATGGGTATATCTTGAAGGAGTCGCCCAGGAATTCTTCTCTCCTCACTAGCTCCCGACGACATTCGCCAGTTTCAGGAGCTGCGAACTGATCCGCAGTCCGGCTCGCTCTGCAGCGCCCACGTTAATTTCAAAGCGGATCTCGTTCTTCCTAATGATGAAATTGATGATCCCCCCAAGTTCGGCAAACCGTGTCATCTCACCGACCGTTAAGACACTGGAGTCCCTAACTTTCTCCAGAATCTGTGTCACACGCTCCTTCTCCGACGAGCTAATGAAGAGGACATGGGAGGACTCCAGATCCTGGACGTCCTCGAATCGCCTGACCACCAATCTTCTACCTCTCACCATCTTGCCCTGGATGGACTGGAGGGCGACGCCAAAAGGGTCCTCACCGAGAACGCCAATGGTTATGGGGACGCTGGCATCCCCGAAGGCTTCGCCTGGCCAATCGACGAACTTTACAAAGTTATACAGAAAAGCCGCCTTGATCTGATACTCACGAATCCGTGGGGGGGCTGCATCGGCGTTTGGCACGACACTCGCCCCGGCGATCGCCGCCATCATGACGATCACTCGAGCTACTGTACAGAACTTAAGGGCATCTTGCGGCATCGGCTTTCCCGTGGCACTTCGTTTAGTTCTCATTTTTCTTCCTTGACCCCAAGCTAACATCATGCAACTGCCGATAACTTTTGGCGCCAAGGCAGTGATCCTTAAAAGACAATTTGCGCTCCGACAGAGAAGAGATAGTCGGTCTCAAGCTGTGGTCCGTCCAAGGATTGGTAAATAGGCACGCCCCCTTCGATCCCGAAGCGAAAATTCTCAAGTCTACCTTCTGGCACGTACAGACTGACACCGAGCAAAAAATCAGCGCGTGTCCCGGCACGTCTCTGAGGATCGGCCGTCGGGACCATTTTCGGGTTCAAGACGGGATCGGCTCCGTCAATATTCCCCCAGGTTTTCCAATCAACCTGCGCGGATGCACTCAGCCAGCTAGTCCACCTGCGGTCTAGCCGGCCGATCAGATGATAGCGATTTCCCAATGTATAGTTTCTGCTGTTCTCCCCAAGCCTGATCGTCGCCATCGCTTCAGCTCCCCAACCCCACTTTTCCGACTGGCCCAAATATGCGATGCCAGGCAGCAGGTCAAACGTGCCAGAACCCAACTGCATGGGATAGGGCAACTGCTTGTTGGGGCCGGCGGGCGTGTCGTCCTTCTCGTCGATGGAGCCGGTCGGAAAACTCACTCCAGAGTTGATAATCAAACGGTGCCGGTCATATCCGACCCTATGGAACGTATACAGCGCCTTCACTACGAGGTCACTGACCCCCTCAGACTTGGTGGTGAAATGAACATCTTTCGCAGTTACATGATCCATCGACAGCCGAACAAAGGGGAGCATCGCCATCAAGGTCAGATCGTCTGTGGGTCCATACATGACCTCTGCCATGTGCATTTCCATGTCCATGTCGGTCGGTGTGACAGGGAATTCCCCTCTCGGTAGGAGGATCTCGTCTGCGCCTAATCTATCGCTCCCGTCTCGATTACCATCCATCCGCATGGACATGAACCGATAGGCGATCATCCATTCACCTGCAAAATGGGTATGGGTTCCCAAAACGTTTATGGAGATGACATCAAGCTCGAGCAATTCCTGAAGACTTAGCCCGGTATAGTCGGTCGGGCGCTCCTGGTCCTGTGCGAGGGCGTCGGCCCAGGCGAACATTGCCACCGACGCGAGCAGCAACATACCGATAACTCTTCTTAACATAGCCAAACGGGCCCCCAAGGGGGCTGAGACTCGCTCTATCGAGCAGGCCTCGGGCCGAACTTGCTGAGGGCAGCTCCGCCTTTCATCGTGTCAGAACTTGCCCCTGTAAATGTCATCATAGCCTCTTTTCGGCGTCAATAATAACTTGGGACCAAACCATTCAGGGAAAAAGCTTAGAAATCGCCCCGGAAGACAAAGTCTACCAGAAATGAGGGACAGTGTAATCGTTTCGAAGAGAAAACGAGTACTCTATCTTCCCGTTTGAAGAAGAACGACACAAGAGTCCAGAACGATGATTTTTTTAACCCCTAAAATGCCCCCTGTGCGCACCCCAATGACAAAGAGAGCTTTTGGGTACGCCTCTTTTATTGGATGTAACCAATTAATTTTATTGGATTTATCTTGGTGGGCCTAGGTGGAGTTGAACCACCGACCTCACGCTTATCAGGCGTGCGCTCTAGCCAACTGAGCTATAGGCCCACAGTGGGCTGCTATCCGAGAGCGTCAGTATAACGAAGGGCCTACTCGAATACAATGGGGGGGTCAAAGCGTGAATTTCCAATTTTGCGGTTTTAATAACTTAATTGGGAGCGTGACCCAAAATTGGAAATTCACGCTTTGCCCCCCCTACATACACTCGCCGGCCTTCAACTCGAACCCGATCTTCACAAACCAGTTTGAGAGCTTGGGGGTAGATCTGATGCTCATACTTTAGAATTCGTGCCGCCAGTGTCTCTTCCGTATCATCATCCAAAACCGGTACTGAATGCTGCAAGATAATGGGACCGTGATCAGGTTCTTCGTCCACAAAGTGAACGGTACACCCACTGATCTTCACACCCCAATTAAGCGCGTCTCGCTGGCCGTGCAAGCCGGCAAAGGAGGGAAGCAGGGAGGGATGAATGTTGAGGATTCGATTTGGGTGTTGGCGCACAAACCAGGGACTCAAAAGCCGCATAAAACCGGCCAGACAGATGATGTCGACATTGGCAGCTGTCAGCTCTTTGACCACCTGATGATCATAGGCTTCGCGTTCCAAACCCTTCGAGGGGATGCAGATCGTTTTGTAGTTGCGCTCCTGTGCGTGCTTCAGGCCGGGAGCCTCGGGCCGATTGGAGAGCACAAGAGCGATGCGGGCTGGGATCTCCCCCGCTTCGATGGCGTCTGAGAGAGCAAGGAAGTTCGACCCACGGCCGCTCAGGAGGATGGCAACGTTTTTCATAGGTAACGAACTTTTCCCGTGCCCGTGGTGATTTCACCGATCAAATAAAATTGTTGACCGCGGGCCGCAAGAAAATCCTGCACCCGATCTGCCCGCTCCTTGGCGGCAATGAGAATCATCCCCAGTCCCATGTTGAGGGTTCGATATATTTCATCTGTCTCGACCTTTCCTCGCTCTCGGATAAAGCGAAAGATGGGCAAAACCTCCCAAGTGCCACGCCGGACCGCAGCGTCTAAGTGCCCGGGTAAGACCCGGGCCAGATTTTCCGTAATTCCTCCACCCGTGATGTGCGCCAACCCGTGCAGGTCGTCGCTTCGAATGAGCTCTTTGATCACGGGTAGGTAGTTGCGGTGAGGAATCAGCAATTCCTCACCCACTGTCTTTCCTAACTCTTCAACATACGTGTCGATCTTGAGCTTTTCCTGCTCAAAAAAGAGCTTTCTTACCAGAGAATAGCCGTTGGTGTGAAGTCCCGATGAGGGTAGGCCCATTAGAATGTCTCCCTCTTCGACATCACCAGTTCTAAACAGCTTAACTTCATCGGCGATGCCCACCATGAAGCCCACCAGATCGTATTCACCTGTCGGATAAAAGCCGGGCATTTCGGCTGTTTCCCCACCCAGAAGAACACATTGAGACTGTTTGCAGCCCTGTACCAGCCCCTTGACGATCTGCTCCACTGCGGCCGGTTGAAGTTTTCCCATACCGATATAGTCGAGAAAGAACAGCGGAAAGGCCCCCTGAACCAGAATGTCATTGGTGCAGTGGGAAACGAGGTCGATCCCAACAGTGTTGTGAATACCGGTTAGAAAGGCGATCTTCAGTTTGGTCCCAACACCATCGGCACTGGATACGAGAATGGGTTTTAGGAGGTTTCTAAAATCGAGTCGGTACAGACCCGCAAATGCCCCGATTTCGCTGATAACAGACGAGTTGAAGGTGGACCGTGACAGCTCTTTGATGCGTTTCTTGGCCTCATTGGCTCGGTCAATATCAACACCGCTCTCGCGGTAGGTGAGACCTGACTCTTGACTCATGATTTCCTACGAAGCCTTCGGGTTGAAGCTT
>JALLOL010000089.1 GCA_027717875.1 Acidobacteria bacterium AH-259-L09
TGTGAGAAATGCGGATAAAGCACCAAGGCCCCCATCTATCCTCACTATCTGCACCTTGTGAGCACAATAGCATGAAGGTGTCAATCAGTGTCAAGGGAGGAAGAGACCTAGCCGACCTGACCTGAAACTTAACGTTTCTTCCTGAATGGTCCAGTTCTGCTGGTGGCGATACCAGCCCGCATTTCTCACACCGGCTCGGTGTGAGAAATGCGGGTTAAGCACATAGGTACATCGAACACAAAAAGCACAATTCCAATGGAGTCTGAGAAGGGCTTGCGGAGTCGAATATATGATCAATAAAAAAAGTGTCCCAAGTGATATTCACAGAAGCCGCTCCTGCCGGCTTAAGGAACCCTCGCTCCCAGCTTAGTAAAAAACTGGTTTCTCTGTTCCCCAAGTAAGCAACCGGCTTTTCTGGCCTCTCGGTTGAAAATCAACCAACAACCCAGACGCCCAATCACCTTTCCCGTTTTAACTCTTCTCTTGCGAGAATCTCACCAAAACGGAAGTTCCCGGCCTGCGTCCGACGCTAAACTCTGCTTCCAGACTTTCCGAAGAAAACTGGTTTTCAGTTCACCACGGTAGAATCGATGCCGGCTTACCGAAGCAAACTGGCTCCGACCCTTCCCTTTGCTTCCTTCCTCGTTATCACAACCGAAGTCGGACAACGAATCTTGCGAAACTTCGGGTCGCCGCCTCAGGGGTTCGACTTACTATGTTTACCCCTTGGGACAGTTGTGATTATATCGAATTCAGAAGTTGAAACAAGAAGAAAAAAGGGGGAAATTCACTGCACATTATATGTGCAATAAGCGGTTTATGGCCATGAAGGTGCAATCCACATTCTTTAGCGAAAGAGGTTCACAAAATATCCACAGTTTTTTCCACACGCGGCTAACAAACTTTTTCTCGGCCCCCAAAAGCGTGTCTTTCCAATCACGATTTTGATCGATTTAGTCGATCTCCTCATCTATTTTTTCCTCTCGCAGATGGGCTTTTCCGGCGCACCGTCGAAGGGACGAGCCAGTGGCTCCGAAGGGGTGAGCCGCTGGCTCACCTGAACCAAACACGCGGCCAGAACACTTCGGGCGGGCCCGTGACCCACCCCCCTACCATTGTGTAACACACTTGTCCCAAAACTTCTGAATCGGTACCGAACTTTTGATATGATGTGGACATTCAAACGTATGATTAAAACAGTCGTTTTAGCATGAACGAGACCAAACAGCTGCCACTAAGCTCTTTGCCCAGGAGGGACTGGAAGGGGTCTCGATTCGCCAAATCAGTCAAAAGGCCGGAGTGAATCTGGCTGCCATTAATTAAGCATGGCTACCCAACATTAAGGCAATAATCGGTTAACGTTTTTTGTCAAGGTTTGAGGTTCCGAAACCGAAGCTCGTCGCCCGAAAGGGAGGTCCACATGAATAAGTTGCTGTTCGCTCGTTTTCCTGTAACTGTCTTTTGCGGTTTTGCTCTTTGGTCCTTTTGCTCTTCTGCGATTTATGCACAGGGTAATCCTTTCTCCAAGTACTATCGTGATCAGAAAATACGATCGGTGAGGGTCGGTCGCACTGAGATTCCGGGATCGAAGCAGGCTGGGAAGGTTTACCTCACACAAGAGGACGTCATTACCATGGCTTTGCGCCAGAATCTCGACGTCAACGTAGAACGCCACAATTATCTTTTTGATTCATGGACGATCGAGAGGCAAAAAGGAGTCTACGACCCTGCAACCACTTTTGGCTTCAACTGGGATCGAGCGAAGACCCCGACGGCCAGCGTCTTGGCAGGGGGGGACAGCATCACCAATATCGTCACCTCCTATGCGTCCAGCTACCGTCAGAATTTTTCAACCGGCACGTCCCTTGAACTCAACTTTTCCGGCATTAGAAATCGCTCGACGAGCTTTTTCTCCAGCTTGGTACCGGCCATCAACACCAGCTTCGAGTTCCTATTCCGGCAAAACCTGCTGGAAGGTTTTGGCCGCATTGCCCCCGATTACGAAATTGAAATCTCTCGCAACAATCTGGACATCAGCGAGCAGGAGTTTAAACGCCGTGCCCACGAGATCATTCTTCAGGTCCTTGATCAGTACTGGGAGCTGCAGTTCGCCCTGCAAGACATCAAGGTCAAGGACAAGTCACTGCAGCTGGCCGCTACCGTGCTGGAGCAGAACAAGGCCCGATACGAAGTGGGGACTGCAGCCCGTCTGGAAGTTATTCAGGCAGAAGCAGAAGCAGCCTCGCGGCGTGAAGAACTGATCCGCTCCCAATTCGGTTATCGCCGTATTCAGGACCAACTGGTGAAGCTCATCACCAACTACCAGGATCCTCGAGAGTTTCCTGGAGAAATTGCTTCTTCCACTCAGGTCTACACTCCGCAGCAAGTCTCTGAATCCTTCGATACCCTGCAAGCCATGGCACTTGAAATGCACCCCGAAATTCAGCAGGCTGACCTGGACATTCTCAATCAGAAGATCAACCTGGATCTTTCGCGCAACCGCTTGCGACCCACTCTGGACCTAGTGGCCGGTTACCAGCAGTTCGGCCTGGGAGGACGTCGGGTGGTCCTTGACGGGGTTTTTACCCCCAACGTCCGGATCGTCGACGTGATCCCGGGAGGCTTGCAGGATTCATTCGCTCAGTTATTCAATGCCGATTTCTACGGCTATGTCCTGGGGTTGAACCTGCAATTGCCGATTTTCAACACTGAAGCCCGTGCAGAGAACGCCCAGGCTCAGATTGCCTTGGAGCGGGCACAGCTTCGGCAGGAGAGTGTAAAGCAGGCTATTTCCTTAGAGATCCGCGACGCTCTCACTCAGATCGAGATGAATCAGGCACGCCTGCAGGCAGCCGAAGCGGCGGTACGGTTTGGTCGCGAACGGCTCGAAGGTGAGGAGGTCAGGTTCGACGTGGGGATGGGAACCACCCGAGAACTCATCGAGGCGCAGCGCGATCTCCTGGAAGCTGAATCAGTTCTTTTGAGAGCCCAGATTGACCTTATCAAAAGCCACAATTTGCTCGATCAGGTATTGGGGAGGACGTTCGATCGTTACAACATCCGTCTGGCCGACGCCCTTCAGACCAACGTGAGATAGGCACGAGGTTTTTGAGTTTTTGGTTCTGAGTTTCGAGTTCTGAGTTTTGAGTCTAGAGATTCAAAAAACTCAGAACTCAGAACTCAAAACTCCAGTGCAGCTCAGCTGGATTTCTCATGGCGCTTCGGCCAGAATGGGAACCACAAACGGTAGAGGAGGAATCGTGAGCGACCTTAATGTCGGTATCGTCGGTCTGGGTTGGGTGGCCCGGGCCCACATCCAAACATTCAAATCGGTGGAGGGTGCAAACGTAACCGCGGTGTGTTCACGCCGTGAACTTGACGAGTCAGAGTTGGAGAAAACCTATGGTGTCCCGCTGAAAGCCTATCGCAGCTTCCAGACAATGCTGGCTGATGCCAACATCGATGTCATTGACATCTGCACTCCTCATCCTCTTCATGCTGAACAAGCGATTGCTGCTGCAAAGGCGGGTAAGCACCTCCTTATCGAGAAACCCATATGTCTGACTTTCGAGGATGCCACGGCAGTGCGCCAGGCCATCCAGGAGGGGGAAGTCAATGTCTGTGTCTGTTTCGAGTGTCGCTTCAGCCAACATTTCAGTCTGATCCGTTCTTGCATTGATGAAGGATTACTGGGGGACCTTCACTATGCAGAGGTCGACTATTACCACGGCATAGGGCCCTGGTACGGTCAGTTCGAGTGGAATGTCAAAAGAGATTTTGGAGGCAGCAGCCTTTTGACTGCCGGCTGCCATGCACTCGATGGCTTGCTCTTTTTCATGGATGGCCAGGTGGAGGAGGTCACGAGCTACACTAATCGCTCAAAGAGCCCGATCTTCGCACCGTACGAGTACGACACGACTTCGGTCACCCTTTTGAAGTTTAAGGATGGAAGACTCGGCAAAGTCGTTTCCGTGGTGGATTGCTTACAGCCTTACTACTTTCACATCCACCTGGTCGGGAGCCACGGGAGCCTGCTCGACAACCGGATCTACAGCCACAAGCTAAAGGGAATGGACAAGGGCCACTGGAGTGTACTGGAGACTGCCCTGATCGACTCCGGAGATGTAAAGGATCACCCCTATATGCCCCAGTTTCAGGCCTTTGTCGACGCCATCGGCAAAGCAGAGGCCATGCCTCTCACCGACTTCGAAACAGCCTTCGAGACTCACCGAGTGATATTCGCCGCCGACCGCTCGGCCCAAGAGTTGCGGCCAGTTAAGCTATCCGAGTTTGAACATTAAACCACCAGAATCAACGGAGGAAACGATGACCGAATACAGGATCGAGAAAGACTCGATGGGGGAGATGCGGGTTCCGGCCACTAGTTACTACGGTGCGCAGACACAGCGCGCCGTGCTGAACTTTCCCATTAGTGATCTGCTCTTTCCCCGTCCATTCATTGGCGCCCTGGGCCTGATCAAAAAAGCGGCCGCTGAGACAAATCACGATTTGGGGTTGCTGGACAAGGGGATTGCTCTGGCCATCGCCCAGGCCGCCGACGAGGTGATTGAGGGCAAACTTGATGACCAGTTTGTGGTAGGCATCTTCCAGACCGGCTCCGGCACTTCCACCAATATGAACGCTAACGAGGTCATCGCCAATCGAGCCATTGAGATTCGGGGTGGAAAAATTGGCAGCCGGGACGTGCATCCCAACGATCACGTCAACATGTGCCAGTCGAGCAATGATGTGATTCCCACAGCCATTCACGTCTCGGCCCTGCAAGAGATCGACAAAAAACTGGTCCCGGCTCTCAAGCGGCTGAATGAGTCATTGGAGAAGAAGGCTGGAGAATTTGACGACGTGGTGAAAATTGCTCGCACTCACTTGCAGGACGCAGTCCCCATCCGCCTGGGGCAGGAGTTCTCGGCTTACGCCTCCATGATGGAGCACGCCACCACAAGGATGGAGTCGGTGCATTTGCACCTCTCGGAACTGGCCATTGGGGGCACCGCTGTGGGAACCGGGCTTAATTGCCATCCGCAATTCCCCGCTCGGGTCGTGGAGAAGCTCTCAAATTGGACTGGAGTTCCCTTTCGCGAGGCCACAAATAAATTTGAGGCGTTGGCCGGCAAAGATGCTGCGGTTGAAACCAGCAGCATGCTTAAAACTATTGCCTGCAGCTTGATGAAGATCTCTAATGACCTGCGCTGGCTGGGCTCCGGACCGCGCTGCGGCATCGGAGAACTTCTTCTACCTCCCACTCAGCCGGGAAGCTCCATCATGCCCGGCAAGGTGAACCCGGTAATTCCGGAAGCAGTCACCATGATTGCAGCTCAGGTGATGGGCAACGACATGACCATTTCCATCGGAGGTCAATCGGGCAACTTCGAGCTAAACGTAATGATGCCCGTCATTGCCCACAATCTACTGCAGTCGATCCACCTGATGAGCAGCGGCTGCAATGTCTTGGCAGAGAAGTGCGTGGATGGCCTGATAGCCAATCGGGAACGCTGCCAGGAGATGGTGGAGCGTTCCCTGGCCTTGGTAACCTCCTTGGCCCCTAGAATCGGATACGACAAAGCGGCTGACATCGCCAAGGAGGCTTACCAGACCGGCCGCAGCATTCGTCAACTGACCCTGGAAAAGAAAGTCTTACCCAAGGAAGAACTAGAGCAAATCCTCGACCCGCTGTCGATGACTGAGTTGAGCGGTTGAGCTTTGAGTTCTGAGTTTTGAGTTCTGAGTTTCGAGTCTGAGTTTTGAGTCTGAGTTTTGAGTCTGAGTTTTGAGTTGAGTCTCAGGAAGGAAGGCCTTGCTGATTATCGGAAGAGGAAAATGACCATGCACAATTTCCAAACATTAATAGTAGGCGCCTTGTGTCTCATCATCTTTTTCGGCTGCCAGAGCACAACAGACAAGGGTAGTGCGGTCCCGATGGCCAAGATTGTCCCCAAAAAGCTGGAGAAACACGGCCAGGTCCGCACGGACAACTATTACTGGTTGAATGAGCGTGAGAACCCGGAGGTGATCAAGTACCTCGAAGCGGAGAACGAATACACCGAGGCGGTGATGGCCCATACCCGTGACTTGCAGGAGACTTTATTTAAGGAAATCAAGGGGCGTATCAAACAAACGGATATGTCGGTCCCCTATAAACTGGAGGACTACTTCTACTACACGCGCTTCGAAGAGGAGAAACAATATCCGATTTACTGCCGTAAGCGAGAGTCACTGGATGGCTCAGAGGAAATTTTGCTCGACGTAAATGTGATGTCGAAGGGACATGAATTCTTCAGGGTAGGGAGCAGGGCTGTGAGTTCAGGTCAGGACTTGCTCGCCTATTCTGTGGATACCGCCGGACGGCGCATTTACACCATTCATATCAAGAATCTCACGAGCGGCAAGCTCCTTGAAGATGTGATCCCCGGAGTAACGGGCAACATGGCTTGGGCCAATGATGATAAGACCCTGTTTTACGCGAAGCAGCATCCGACCACGCTCCGCTCATACCGGATTTACCGCCACATCCTGGGAACGGAGGATCCTGCCAAAGACGAGCTGGTCTACGAGGAGACGGATGACACCTTTCGATGCTTCGTTTTCAAGACCAAGTCCAAGAAGTACGTCATGATCTCCTCCGTCCAAACACTCAGCACTGAATTCCGCTACCTGGACGCAGATAACCCAGCGGGGGCATTTGCAGTCTTTTTGCCCCGGGAGAGGGATCACGAATACCAGGTCGATCACTATCGCGATTACTTTTACATCCGCACCAATGACAATGCCAAAAACTTTCGTCTAATGAAGACTCCTGTTGACAGCACCGGAAAAGAGAACTGGCGAGAGGTCATCCCGCACCGCAATGATGTTCTGCTGATGGACTTTGAGATCTTCAAGGATCATCTCGTGCTCGAGGAACGCAAGAACGGGCTAATTCAGATGCGGATCCGACCCTGGTCGGGAGCAGATGAACACTACCTGAATTTTGGTGAGCCCGCCTATCTGGCCTATACCACGGCTAATTTTGATTTAGAGACCCCCATCCTCCGTTATGGTTACACCTCCATGACCACTCCGAACTCGATCTACGATTACAACATGCTGACCCGGGAAAAGATCCTGCTCAAGCGGGAGGAGGTCCTGGGTGGTTTTGATTCGAAGAATTACCAAACCGAACGGTTGTTTGCCGCGGCCAGGGACGGGACAAAGGTCCCCATTTCCATCGTCCACCGAAAGGGCGTCAAGAAGAACGGAAAGAACCCACTTCTGCTGTACGGCTACGGCTCCTACGGCGCCAGTCTGGATGCCACCTTTAGTTCTCCACGGTTGAGCCTGATCGATCGCGGCTTCATCTATGGCATCGCTCACATCCGCGGAGGGCAAGAGCTTGGCCGACAATGGTACGAGGACGGAAAGCTCTTGAAAAAGAAGAATACGTTTACCGATTTTATTGACTGTGCCGAGTATCTCATCCGGGAGCAGTACACCAGCAAAGACCGGCTGTTCGCGCAGGGCGGGAGTGCAGGGGGTCTGCTGATGGGCGCCGTCCTGAACCTGCGTCCAGACCTCTTTAAGGGCGTGGTTGCTGCCGTACCCTTCGTGGATATCGTAACCACAATGCTCGACGAGAGTATCCCGCTCACCACCAGCGAATACGACGAATGGGGAAATCCGAATGAAGAGAAGTATTACGACTATATTCTTTCCTACTCACCTTATGACAACGTAGAAGGCAAGGACTATCCCAACATCCTGGTTACCACCAGTCTTCAAGACTCGCAGGTCCAATACTGGGAGCCGGCAAAATGGGTGGCCAAGCTGCGTGCCAATAAGAGCGACCAGAACCGACTCTTACTGAGAACAAAAATGGAGGCCGGGCACGGTGGCGTCTCCGGACGCTATAAGCGTCACAGGGAAACCGCGTTTATGTATGCTTTCATCTTGGATGTTGCGGGCATCAGGAGGGTTCGGGTCAGCAGGCTAGGAAAGGAAACTTAAGACCAGGCAGATTCCCAAGCCGATCAAAATACATGGGATGGCAAAAACCAGCAGTAATGGCAGCGTTACCGCCAGCCCCACTATTCCGATCACAACCAGAATTGGCACAATAATCGCGAACAGGATGGAAAACAGCCCTGCCCCAATCCCGAGGAGGATCTTAAAGGGAAGCGCCAGCGCCCAAAAACCAATCTTGAAGAAAAGGACTAAAGCCTTCAGAGCAATCACCGCCAGGACAATGCCTCCGACAAACAGTGCAGCCAAAAAAATCAGAGTCTCGAACATACTTCCCTCCCGCCTAGCCTGGTTCCCATCCGGAAAGTCGGGGCCCAGCTGATGTCAGAGGCCGCGAACGTAAGCTAGCAACTAATACGCAACAACTGCCCCGAAAAGTTCATGATCAGCGCCAATGGGCAGGCCACTTACGGATTGCGCTCTCGGGAACCCAGCTGCCGATCGATCATAAGCAAGGCCCCTGGCGCATTTTGGACCATTTTCAGCTTTTCCAGGATATCGCTGGCGGCTTTTTCCTCCTCTACCTGTTCCCTGATAAACCACTGCAGCTCCACTTCAGTAGCGTAATCATTTTCATCTTTTGCAGTCTTGTAAAGACGATGAATCATCTTCGTGACCTGCTGTTCGTGCTTCAGGGTTTGCTCAAATATGTCCCGCGGAGATTTGAAACTAGAAGGAGGTTTGTCAATCCCCTCAAGAAAAACTCGACCACCCCGCTCGTTGAGGTAGTCGAAGAACTTCATAGCGTGTTCCCTTTCTTCTTCGCTTTGCACTCGCATCCAATGTGCAAAGCCTGAAAGGTCAATTTCCTCACAGTAGGCTGCCATCGAAAGGTAGAAATGAGAGGAGTAAAATTCACTCTGAATCTGTTCATTAATGCCCTTTCCAATTTTCTTGCTTAGCATGTTTTCTTATCCTTCCTCATTAGTTCTCGTTCTTTTCTAACCCCACAATCCCGATTGATTAAAGATAACATAACTGACTATGGACTTTCGCTGCATGGCCGGCCCGGGCGAG
>JALLOL010000009.1 GCA_027717875.1 Acidobacteria bacterium AH-259-L09
CGACGATCAATTCGTCGCGTGCGGATCTCCCCCCTGTCTGCTCGGCTTCCTTGATCATCAAGAACCGCTGGCCGTCGGGCGAGATGTCGTAGTGTCGTCCACTGCCATATAAGTAGCTCCCCGTGAATAACACCTCGGGATTCCCCGCCGTGAAGCGGGGCTCGGTTTCATAGTGCACCACCATCATCTCTGACCAAGTCTCGCCGGCACGATAAAACAGCTCTTGCCCCTTCGGCGCCCAAACGGGCGCCTTTCCTCTACCGCTTGAGATCTGCCACTTTCCTTCCTCCGCGTTGGGGAAAGGCCGAACATAGATTTCCCACTGCCCCGTCTCATCGGAGCGATAGGCGATCCAGCGCCCGTCGGGCGAGATCACCGGACTGCCTTCACCAAACTGCGTCTGGAGAAGCGGCTGCGAGGTGGGCTCGTCCTCCATCGAGAGCACGTGCAAGTCCCACGATGTTTCAGGACTTAGTTGGGTGAAGACCAGACTCTTCGCGTCCGGCGTGAAGGACCAGGCTACTCGATCCGGGTTTGGGTCCGTGGTCAGGCGTTCGGCTTGTCCAGTGCCGTCTGCTGCCTTCCAGAACAAATTCTCCCCTCCTGCATCACGCCTTGACCGGAACAACAGTCGCCGACCATCTGGCGTCCACAATGGACGACCATCATAAGCAGGATCAAAGGTCAGCCGGCTGTGTGTGCCGCGGGCCAGGTCATAGATCCACACGTCGGTATTGCTTGGGTCTGTGACCTGTACGGCCAAACGCGTACCGTCGGGTGAGACCCGTGGCCAACCGTAAGGGCGTGGCTCCGCAGCTAACGGCTCCTTGTGCCCTTCACGATCCACCCAGAGCAGAGTCCTTTACACCTCAGCAACTCTGCCCGGGATATAGACGAGCGAAGCGTCCTCCGTAAAGCTGAAATTCACCGCTCCGGCGTTCTTGGTCATCACATTTTCGAGCCCCGGGACAGGTTCGCCACTAACTTCCAGCCGGTCGAGATCAAAGGCCACGGCCCACAGGACTCCCTCTAAGCCATAAACCAAGTGTCCTGTGGGTGAGTAATGGGGATTGCTGCCAGGAGTGAGAGCTTTCTGCTCGCCTGTCTCTACCGAGAGCACGGCAACCTGCGCATTCTCGATTGTGCCTCCCGTGACGATGGTGAACAGAACCGCCTTGCCACCGGGCAAGATCTCTGGCCACCAATGGGTGCGCTCACCCTTCTCCGGGTCCACAGTGGTTAAGGCCTTGGGCTCGCCTCCAGCAGCCGGGACGCTCAAGAGCCCGTTGCTGCTCGTTGTTGCGAAGATAATGGTCTCATCAGCTCCCAGCTCGCGCCTCGAAGAAGCCCGTCAACTTCACAGATGGTCGCCGCTGGCCCGCCGTGGATCGACACCTTCTTCAGCGTATTGTCGACGGCAAAAACCGCGACTCGATCGCCATCGGGCGAAAAAAACGGGCCGGCCCACGAGAAAGGAGTCATTCGCCATTCTAACGGAATAAAAAACTCTGGCGGAGAGGGGGGGGACTCTCCTCGTGGATTCTTGCTATTCCATGAAAACCAGTGTCTACCAGTGTTTTCACCAAAATTACACTTCTCAGTTTTTGGGAAATTTTGGGAAATTTTGGGGTTTCCAGTTGAAATTTCAACCGGCTTCCAGACTAGAAACAAAATGGTAGAAACTGAACAAACTGAGAAAGGTTGTCTGGATTCTGGCAGATTTTGGAAAGATTTTCTCACACGGATTCTCACACAGGATTTGGCTGGTAAATTCCCTGTCAGGTAGTCGGCTCTAAGTCATTTTCGTCAGATCGGAAATACATTCCGTCGTCTCGCTGGCCTTCGTAGAAGATTCGGTAAGATCCTGAACTGGACGCGCCGTAATACACGCCAGTTGCTATGATTCCTTCATCCCTTCCCGCAAGCCTCGATCTGACGCGGTCGCCCAACGTGAATCGGAATGGGAATTTGTGCGCCTCAGGGGAGCGGATATCTACCACTGCATCGCACCCCATCTCGATTACTGCTGTGCCTACCATGTCGATCCAATTCTGGGCCTTCCTTAACGCGCTATCGAGCGCTTCTTTCCTGCTCTCGAATCTCCTTGTCCCCACGCCTCTGTGGTGGTGGATACGGCCCCCTACATATTCAACAGTGTAGGCGTCGTCCCAGAGCCGCTCTTGTTCGTCACCCTCGAAAGTCACCCTCCAGCCCTTGTATTTGTATTGATCTTGATGTTGTGGCATTGGCGTCTCCCTACACCCTTCTATCACATTTCGCAGTGAAGCCGAGATGATGGCCAAAGAGATTACAGAGGCACGCAAGGCAGAGTTGGAAGCCGAACGCCATGGTTTTTAGTCAGAACGCCAAAGCCAGGAGATGACCAGGATCGTCAGGGTTGCGACGACTCAAATTTACCAAAACTTACCAACTCAACCGGAAACAAAACGGAAACATTTTTCCCCCGCGCGGTTCTCGCAGATAATTGAAATCCTAAAAAACAACTCTCTCGGAAGGCTAACCAAAGACAGCTCTCAACAGGAACTTGCCAAACTCCCAAGTAAATATTAGTCCGGCGCCTTTGGCGTATAGGGGATACCTATCTAAGACAGCTTTCAACGAATCGTGGAGCTGTGAACCCCAGGGGAACCATACTGACCAGCGGGCTTTTCTCATTTCTGACACTGCCTCTTTTGTAATAGTTAGCGGCCACTTGAGCCAAGATTTCTCTTCCTCTTCTGTTGAACTCGACTGGATCAAAAAACCCTTCTCAACGAGTTTTCTGAGGACTGAGAATTCCTCTCTTAACGGACAGTAGATTGTTGTTAGGATTCTCCAGTGAAAGAAGTGTAATAGACTGTTCGGCTTTAGGGAACCACGCTCAGCAACCAAAAACCGGTCCAGGATTGCTAACGCTTCCTCTTCTGAAATCGGAGGCAATTGGTCAGCTTTTTCCGACAGTAGTGGCCACCACTTTTTGACTGTGTCCCACTTACCGGCGTCAGCAATCTTTTTTCCAGTTACGAAAATTGCGTCGTCCGCTGAACAACTTTTGATGGCTTCTGAAGCAATTCGCCACCAGTCGGATGAAGGAGGCGGTTGCCAAAGGATTTTGGATGGTTGACCCAGACCTCCTTGTTTCAGAAGTTCGTCAAGAATCGTTTGTGCTTCTTCGATCAGCTTCATCCGCTCATTTTAGCCGACAAGTACACAATTAGACCTTATTGTGGTGTCTGTTTGGATTGTGTAGTTTAGAGCGGGAATGGACCACTCGCAAAAAGAATCTCTCAAGTGGGAGAAGATTACTAGGTGAGGGAGTCCTTCAACCATCCATAGTTTTCCAGTTTTTCAAGTCTGGCAGAGGGAGTCCAACTCTATTACCTAGAGACAAAAACTAGACCTGTTTGCACTGCCCAAAACCCTCCCTTAAGTAGTTAGAATATAGACCACAGCTGATGTTAGCTCAACTAGCTGAGCCAGCAGCACTTAAGCCCTCTTTTTAGACCCAAAAGTTCTTCAAGATGCTCTCTTTTGAAAAAGGCCCTCATCAGGAAGGTTCTGAGTGATCCCAGACTGATCCCTGTCTCTCCCTTCGATTCCCTAAATGGGACGGGAATAGATAGAAAGAGGTCGCCTAAGAAGTGTAAAAAATACAAGTGGAAGAAGTGATTCACCACCAGCTAAGCTCGTATTGATCCATTCCTGGGATTGTCCCCACTCATCTAAAACTGATCTTTTTTGAACGGTCGCCGGTCAGCCTTTGTGGCGGCTGCTGAGTGATCCCAGCCAAATCCCAGCAATCCCAGCATTTTTAAAAACTAGACAAAAATAGAAACTGACTAAAGAGTTATAAAAACCTGGGATTGTTGGGATTGTTGGCGATCCAGAATAGTCAGGAAACGAACCTAGAGGCTCACTGCTTTGGATTTACAGCCAGATAATCATTGATGAACTGATCCACCATATCAGCAACGGCTTCACGGACAGTCCTTCTTAGTGAGTCACTTGGGGTAACACCAATGATGTCGGTGGCCTCCCATGTAGCACCAATCTTTTGGAGATCTGTTAACTTTCTATAATGTGCTAACCGCTCCGGGCGGTTTCCCTCAGAAAGTGTCAAGAACAGACCACTGCGGATTTTCTCCAAGTCCCTTAAGAGAAAAACTGTCTGCTCTAGGCGGAGATCAATATGGTATGCATAACCCAATCTTGTCTCCACCCCACTCACACTCACCCACAACATAGGCCGTCCTGGTACATCCCACATCTCATCCTCTGTCACAACCTTAATACCAGCCTTCCTGAGCCTAAGTTCTACATCTATCTGAAGTTGGTGCTCACTTAGCCCTGCCTCTATAATAGGCTCCTCTGCCACTACCGGTACGTGAACTCCTTCCAGGCCACGCAGCGATTCCTTTCGTATTGTTTGAGCTAAGGTCAGAGTCAACCCAAAACTTAGACAAACCAAAAGAGTCACAAATCTCCTGACGCTCATAGGGCCTCCCTTTGACATTCCTGCTTCATCCTTGCAATGATGTTCCCTCGATCCCAGGAATCCCAGGTAATTTCCACTCTTAGAGAAAAATCAAATTAGCAAAGGGTTTCAAAAAAGCTGGGATAGCTGGGATTTGATGCTCTATCTCAGAATGTCTTTTTTCTGTAGTTTTCGGCTATAGAGGCAGATCCAGCCCGTTATCAACAATCCAAGGAATTGACCCACTCCTACGCCAGAGGGTAGAGCCTGAAACACATCTGTAAACAAGTAATACAATGCGGACAGAAGTACATTCAGGGCGAGAAGAGCATAAAACAATAGAACAGCAACCTTTCGTAACAAGAAGAGGTTTACAGCTGCCATGATGCTGAGGGCAAAAACGCCAAGCATAACCAGGTAATCAACAACAGAATAACTCTCAATGATTTGAGCAGGAGGCAAGGTTACTGTGTTGGTAAAAATCAGATAATAGGACAGAGACATGGAGAGAATTGAAAGCAAGTAGAAGATCGAAATAATCCACACACCAAGAGGTCTCCTTGGCTTTTCTGCGGTGTTCTGAATATTCTCCTCAGTGCTGTTTCGCAAACCCCTCTCCCCAATAAGTCATGGATTGATGCCAGTGACGGTTTCCATTATAACGGCACTGCACAACCCCAAACGTTTCTAGCCCTTCTCAAGACTAGCTCCAAATCCCCTGGATTCACACAGCTTCCTGCACTGGTTAGGCTCAGATCAACACCATGAAGAACCCACCAAGAAGGAGCATGAGAAATGATCACCAGAAAAGCCCTCACCGTTCTGATCCTTTTCCTATTGCTTCCCCCTGCTATAGCTCTATCAGCCGAGAAGAAGTTTGTAGGTTCCAAGAAGTCCCACAAGTATCATTACCTCTCCTGTAGATCAGCCAAGAGAATCAAGCCTCAGAATCGAATCTACTTTGAGCCTGTGAAAGAGGCTAAAGGGAAGGGATATGTGGCCCGTAAGATCTGCAAACCTCCCCAGAAAGGACAGGAGTGATCTATCTGGGGAGTCCACACCCAGCTCTAGTTTTCCAGTTTTTCAGGACCTATATACCGGGCAAACTGCCAAACTGGATCTTGATTGGCCCTAGCTTGGCTCTCAGTCTCCAGTTTGAGCACTGAGTCAGAGGAGCTGGGTCCTTTTCTTTTACTTGCAAGGCTGCGCGTAAGGGGGCATTACACTCGGCATGAGAAGAGAGAAGAGAGAGTCTCCAGCCTGTTGATTCTCCTCCCCTCCCATTCATGCCGAGGGAAAGGCCCCCTTGGGATAGAAGGAGCCGCCAAAATTCAGTGCCACCGGTCTAAGAAGGCTATCCACTTGCCACGAGTATATTCAGATTGTTTTCAATGAGGTGGTCAGAGAGTTTGACTGCACGATTGTTGAGGGTCACAGATCAGAGGAGGAGGGGTGTCCCAAAATCAACTTTTACGGAACAGAAGAATCCACAACTACAGAGCCTGAATCTACAACCGTCTCCCATTATGTGTGAAATAGCGTTTTGGGGACACCGAACTTCCACCAGGAATGTGTCCAGTTTCGGAACTCTTCTTTTAATAGTTGAGCACTTCTAATCTGTGGAGCAGTTCTT
Source organism: Acidobacteria bacterium AH-259-L09 (assembly GCA_027717875.1). The sequence goes on from JALLOL010000009.1 coordinate 6,108, forward strand.
TGCCGGTGCCTGTTACTTCGTACTGATCGACATAGAAGTCCGTGATCGGTTGTGGTTCAACATAGTCCGTCGCGGAAAGAATGGCCTCTCCAGCAGATTGGGTTCCCAAGTCCACCTTGGTGTCGTCTGGAAGCAGAACATCTTGCAAGACTACTTTCAGCTTCTCGCACCGCATGTAGTTCGAGACAAAAACCTTAATCCCGGAGTGAACTATTGCTTTGCAAATTACTTCATTGATATGGGCGTCACCAAAGCTGTATCCTATGACGAGGAGCGTACAATCCGTTCTGCAAAGTACCTTTTCAAAGACATCGAAGTATTGGTCTAAGATCGGCTCGTTCTTGGCCTGCTCACTCTTTCTTGTACCTATGACAAGACAGTCTCCCCCGTCGTGGCTCTGCCAATTCACTGAGCCATGCAACTTGATATATATGAAGTTGACTGCCCCATCGAAAGGATTTCTCCGACCATCTTCTTTGAACTCTGCAACTGGGTTCTCCGGAAGCCGTACTCTTAGCTCATCGCTAAAGGTGTCATATTCGCGGTTCCTGTAAGCAAACCAGTTGCCGTTTTCAAGCCCTGGAATTCTGATGTTGATCTTCCGCGACCCTGAATTCCAAGCTCGTTCGACAAACAAGTCCTGGTTGAGAGTAAACCAGAAGCTACGGCTCTCGTGCTGTTCTCCTGCAAATTGCGATATGAATTGCCCAAACACATTAGGTGGATTGCGAATGGCATTATCATAGGGTCCACGTTTTATCCGGTCTCGAATCTGGGCATCCATGCCTTTAAACGAATTCCTAACAGCGACGTTCATATCCTCAACGAGCTGTTTGTCTCCGCTCTTTAACGCCTCGTCGTATAAACCTTCAAAGTTACTCGGAGTGCGGTTGTCGATCCAGTTCCTGAGTAAAGCTGACGCCTTGTTGCGAATCTCATTCAGCATCTCACTGGCTAAGTATCCACCGAAATTTTTTGTGAATCCGGCTCCAGTAAGCAACACAACGGGAAGGACTTCAACTGGGGACAATGCCACACTACCTCCAGATCAGCTAATCCGTATCCAGACTGGAGGATATTGGACCAGCGTCTTGTTATGACTATTATAAATCAATGCCCAGGTTTCTGAACTCCTCAAGTGCTAGGATCAGATGTTTTGTGGATCTGGCAGCTTTATAGCCAAATCTTTGCTCGGCGCCTAAAAGCACGTGGTTTGATGGGCTGCTAGAGGAAGATGTGCAGCTACCTTTGAACGTGACTGGTGTCCCACCAAACTGATGTTTTACGGAACAGTAAAAGTGGATCAGAAACCCTTTAAGAATGGGAGTTCTGGCTCGCTGAATCAGAAAGGTTTTATGGAACGCTCGCCAGGAGCCGTGAGACAGTGGTTTTTGAAGTGTTTAATTCCGTTGCAATCTGTTGGAGGCTCAAACCCTGCCTTCTAAGGCTGTGAATCTTCTCCGTGTCTAACCTCGTTCCTCTGGGTCGTCCCAACTTCTTGCCATTTTCCTTGGCCCTTCTCAACCCAGCTTTCACCCTCTCAGCAATGATGTCTCTTTCAAGCTGAGCCACCGCTGAGATGATCGTGAAAATGGCACTTCCCAACGGGCTGGAAGTATCGATGTTCTCCTGAAAGCTCACAAAATCAATGCCCAGGTTTCTAAACTCCTCCAGGGCATTGATTAGGTGCCGGGTGCTCCTGGCAAAGCGGTCAAACCTCCAGCACAGCACCACATCAAAGCGGCGCTTCTTGGCATCATTCATCAACTGATTCAGTGCTGGTCTGGAATCTTTGGTGCCGGTCACACCATCACAATACTCTTCAAAGATCTGCCAGTCCCGGTCTGAGACGTAACGGCGAAGGTCTAAAAGCTGGTTCTCATTGGTCTGCTCGATTGCCTTTGAAACTCTGGCATAGATGGCTACTCTATTCATGGTTTTGTCCTCGTGATATGCTTTGTTTACTTATCTCCAATGTGTGGATGGGGCCTACAGGCTTTTTTCCGATTTGCTTGTAGGCCCACTTTGTTGTTGGGGCTTAAACTCCTTTATCCTTTTCCAGGATAAAATCAGCCGCCTTCTGAGCCTGTGCAGCAGCGAAGATCACCAGCCCCTTGTCGTTTCTCAGCCTCCGGAGCCACCCCTGGATGTAAGCAACCGAGTTATCGATGGTCCTGTTTTCAATCCGGCAATGCCCACACAGAAAGGCTGCTCCCATCTCCGCCACCAGTTCTTCCTGGCTATAGTCCCTGCTGCCGAATGGAGCCAGGTTGTCCGTGTCCAGTCTGTTGAGCCTGGATTGATGGCCAGTGCTGTGCGTCTTATGCCGATATCGGCATAAGACACATAATGCCGCTACCTGGATTATGCCGCGCCGATCGGAAGCTTTCGGTGAGGAAGGCGGCAGACCGGCGCGAGCATGCGGCATAATCAGAGAGCTTCAAGGAACGCGAGAAGATCGTCGTCAGGGCGATATCGGGCAGGACTGGACCTCTTAGCAGTCATGCGAGACAGTGCCTTTTCCTTGAGACGGAGATCTGCATGCACGTATTGCAAATGTGCAGCTACACATTTGCAATATTATGTGCAGACAGTAGCTATGTGCAGTGAGCCGGCTAACGTGGTGATTGCAAGGCCGTCTAATTGGCGCGACTCAACATAACATCTGGTTGCGGTTGGTGGATCTCGGTTCAGACCTGGCATGTACGCATGTCCTCCAAAGTGTTACAGAGAACGGAGCCACTCCAGAAGGTCCTTGTTCTGTTGCCATGATGGAATCGCTCGAATCGGCGAAGAGTCGCTGATTTTCTCAAGCGCGTTTCGTTTCATCTCGAGATTTGCCCTCGCGTAGATCTGAGTCGTTTTGACATCCACATGGCCCAGGAAGTCCCGGATCATCTCAAGGGAGATTCCACTCTGCAACAGGTGCATTCCTTTCGTGTGGCGAAGCATGGGGGGTTCACCGTACCATTCAGACTCGGGCGCTTGCTTCGTGCTTTCCCGACATGTTTTTGAAGGATGTAGCGGATTCCCGAGCGGGATAGTCGCTGGTTGCGCCCGTTCCGGAAAAGAGGCTGGTCAAACTGTTCGGGACGATCCAAATGGTTTTCGTGCATATGATCGCGCAGGAGCTGGACGGTCTTTGCCATCAGAGGTACAGCACGCATCTTGCGTCCCTTTCCCATCAGGCGCAGCTGAGCGGGTGGATCCAATCGTACGTCTCCGGCCGAAAGATCGATCAACTCCTGAACTCGCGCTCCAGTGTCATAGAGCAGACTTAGCAAAACTGCATCTCTTCGACCTGCTCGATTGCTCAGCTCCGGCTGCGCCAGAATCTCAGCCAACTCCTCTTTGGAAAGGTACGCGACCATAGGGCGAGCGTGTCGCCGCTGGGGAATGGCGAGGATTTTTTGGCACTGAAGCATGCACTCCGGCTCCTCCGACTGAACATATCGGAAGAAAGCATGTAGGGCTGCAAGGCGATGGTTTCGTGTACTGGGCGCAGACCGCCTTTCCCTTTCCAAGTAATCCAAGAAGGCTTCCACCAAGGAAACGTCGATCTGTTCGAGGCGCAGTCTTTCCGGAGCAATTCCCCGCACATCGCGGCAGAATCGCACAAGGAGAGTAAACACGTCGCGGTAGGCTTTGATCGTATTGGGGCTCACATTCCGCTGTGCAGCCAGGTAATGCGTCAAAAAGGTGGTCACGTGAACGGCGAAATCGGTTGGTTTCATCACTCGATCCTCCCCGGAATGACCTCACCAAAGATCGCGTCGACTCGCGCTGTGATCTCGGGAAAAAGTTCGGCCGTGAGATGCAGATAGCGCTGCGTTCCCGAAAGGCTCTGATGGCCCAAGTAGGTGGCCAGCAGAGGCAGTTTGGCGTCGAGATCCTCACCGTTTCGGTACCAACGCAGCAGGGTATGGACCGCGAATCCGTGGCGCAGATCGTGGATCCTGGGTCCCTTGCCTCTGCCTGCGTGAGGAATCCCACACTGCAGTAGCAGTTGACGGAACAAGCCGTAAACGGTCCGTAAGCTGCAGGACCCTCCATCGGGCGCCCGATTTTGGAAATGGGCGGCGTACTTGCGTAAGCGATTCACCAGCGACAAGGCGAGAGGAACCAAGCGATCTTTGCGAAACTTTCCTTGGCGCACCGTCGCGATACCTTGATTGAGGTCGACGTCTCGGACAGGTAGTTTCAACACTTCCCCAAGACGAAACCCGCATCCATACAGGAGGCGGAAAACTTCGGGCATAATGAGGTGCCGCAGAGGCGAACGAGCGGTGGGTTTCAGCGCGTCCACGGCCTGAAGGAGCTTTCGAATCTCTTCATGAGTCAGAATTCTTGGCGCAAAACTCGATTGCTCTCGCGCACTCAGTGTGGAATCGGGCACATAGGCGGAATAACCGAGCCGACACAGAAACCTGGAGAACTGGCGAACGACCAGGATCCGTTGCTGGTGGGTTCTGGAACTTTCGTGAGCCCTCTTGGCCAACCATCTTTGGGCGATGGATCGAGGTAACTCGCAGGTCGTCAACCCTTCTTGGAACACGAAATCGTCGAAGCGCCGCAAGATTCGAGACGGCTCACGATACCGGTATCCACAGGCGTGCTTTTCCTGCAGAAACCTGTCCATGAAAGGAGCCAGCATGCTTTGGAACGGAGCACTGGATGGATCATTCGGCATGCTTCACCTCCTCAGTATCCAATGCCACGCTCCGCAAGGCTTCCACATCGGCTTTGGCGTAAATCCGTGTTGATTCCAAACTGGTATGCCCCAAGATGTCTGCAATGGTGGGAAAAGGCGTACCCTGCTGAAGAAGCCGAGTCGCCAGACTGTGGCGCAGGGAATGTAGCCCTCGCTTTTGTGGAGTCCGAAACGTGATCCCCGCCAATCGACGCCAGTAGGTAACAATGTGGTATAGGTTGTTGCTCCTCACGAAAGGCTCAAAGGGAGGGTTCAATTTGAGGAAGACCTCCCGGTGCGCCATTTTGGGGCGACCCGATTTCAAGTAGTCGATCAATGCTTCGCCGACCTCTTCGGTCAGAGGCAGGCTGAGCGGCGTGGCCGTTTTCGATTGCGTGATCTCTATCCTGGAATCTTCCCAATGGAGGTGATCCAGTTTCAGTGTGCGAATATCTCCAGCACGCAATCCCAACCGGCCTGCCAGTAAGAGAATGGCGTAATCTCGTTTGCCTTTGGGCGAACTGCGATCGATGGCCGCCAGGAGCTTGACGATAAGCTCGTGATCCCACACCGACGGGATACTGGCATCCCTGGGAACACGAATGGTTGGCAGTTCCACACTGAGATCCTTCTGGAGGATCCCACGCATGGTCAGGAACCGAAGAAAGGAACGCACATCCGAGACGATTCGCGAGACTGTATGCGGCTTTAAGTGACCGCGAGCAGACACGAATTCGGACAGATCCAGCGCCTGAATTTGATCCAGGGTCCTCGCTTTCCTCGTATTTAGAAAATCCAAAAAGATCGTGAGTTCTCTGGTGCGCGTTTGAAGGGTCGCCAGCCGAAGCTGGAGTCGATCCCGACAGTACTGTTTGTAGTCACGCAGTACCTTCTTCATGGGTGGAGGGAGACGAATCTTTCCCATGTCCGTGCGGGCAGGTTCGATGCGGCCGTGCTGAGCAAAGTCCGTAAGCACCTTTACACCAAACACGATATGCCGTCGCCATCCCTCGCCCGGCTTATCCACCTCCTCATCCCCCACGCGATACTCCTCCACAAAGCGCGCTGCCAGACTTCCGCAAAACTCATCTCCCAGTTTGTTCTGGCGGGAAAACTCGATGAGGCGTGCCCAAATTGCTCGATAGCGATTCAGTGACCTCCTGCTGTACCCTAACTGCTCCATCTCGCCCAGGGCCTTTGCCACAAGTCGACCCAGTGGCGAGTTCCGTAAAGATACATGATTGGATTGATCCATGATTGACCTCCTCTGAAAAGCGGCGACCCCCATGGCCGCCGAGGAGACGCATCATGAAATCTTATGTGCTGAAATCCAAGAGAAATGATCTGGGCGGCAAGCACTTAACGAAGCGACTCTACATAACACTCCTCTGCACATAATATTGCAAATGTGCAGCTACACATTTGCAATATATTCACGTTTCGGTGGAGGATCTTCATCGAGAGGCGTTGAAAACAGGAGTTTCTGGTTGAAATTTAGTTGAAATGAAAATAAGCAGCTGCCAACTTATTGATTCTAGAAGACTAAAAACTTTGGCGGAGAGGGGGGGATTCGAACCCCCGGTGCCGGTTTCCCAGCACAACTGCTTAGCAGGCAGCCCTGTTCAACCACTCCAGCACCTCTCCGGATCGGCTTAGAAGTGGCTCACGAGGATGCCGTATTGTAAGAAAAGTCTCCCGTCGAGTCAAGCAACACCTTACCGGAGCTTCACCTGGATGTCCTTCTCCAAGCGAAAACTGAACAGCTGCTCTGCTTGAAACTCGACTTCCTTGCCTTTGGTGGTGAGCACCCTTGCCGTACCGGCGCCACCCCCGACGGCGGCACCGATGGCAGCGCCCTTTTTGCCGCCCAAAATTCCGCCGATCAACGCGCCCACGCCAGTCGCTCCCCCGATAACCTTGGCGTCGCGTTCCTTTGTTCCTTCCGCACGGACCTCGATCTCATTTGTCTCGATCGGATATTTTCTCCCGCCAACATGAATTTCCGTCAGGATCAATGTCATCCCCGCTCGGCCCTTGACCTTTCCCGACTCCTGGAGATCTAACACCTCGCCAATAACCTTGCTTCCTTGGGGAACTACGATTTTTCCATCCGTAATCAAATCCTTGTCCAAGAGGGCTTCAAACTGGTCGCCGCTCTTATTGGTCTTTGTGCTAACTGCTTCCGCCAAACGGACTTCAAGGACGGTTCCCTCAAAGACAACTGCGGTGATGGCTCGAGGAGGGGGCGGTGGCTCAACAATAACTGGTCCTCGCGTTGTTTCCTCCTTTACCTCTACCCTAGGTGGAGTGGTGGCGATTGTCGTGTCGGTCGCTTCGGTTTGGGGCTTAGGTGCTGGCGTGGCAGGTAATCTGGTACCAGGCCTTTCTCGAGTTGCGGATCCCTCAGGGTGCTGCGCTGGCTGCTCATGTTTCTGGCGGGTTTCCAGGGCAGCTTTCCTCTCGGTTTGAGCCGCAGGAGGCTCTTCCACTTGACTGGAACCCGCCTCTTCCACGGCGCTATTTTTAGGCGTAGAAACCTGTTCGGAAGCCTTCTCTTCCTGGACCCCTCGGCTGCAGGCAAAAGGGCTCACTAAAAAAATCGCTAAAAAAACTAGCTCTGTTCGGGACATGGGTTTCTCCTTTGGTTTACAGTAACGATGTTATGAATCCAAACAAGTTTCAAGTCGGGATACGAGATATTCTACATGCACAAAGGCGTCTGAAGGATGTGATCCGACTCACACCTTTAATCCAATCGGTCTTCCATCCCGAAGTGTACTTCAAGGCGGAAAGTCTCCAAGTGATGGGATCATTCAAAATACGCGCTGCTTTTAACGAAATTTCCCTCTTGTCGGCTGCTCAAAAACAGAGGGGAATTGTCACATCCAGCTCCGGGAATTTTGCCCAAGGGGTTGCCTATGCGTCCAGGCAACTGGATGTTTCTGCCAAAGTGGTCATGATGAAATCCTCCAACCCTTTTAAGATAGAACGCACCCGACAATGTGGAGCTGAGGTGGTCTTTTGCGAGGATCAATTTGGAGCGCGGGCCCAGAAGGTGAAGGAGATTCAGACGTTAGAGAAGCGAACTGCTATTCACCCCTATGATCACCCCTCGGTAATCGCTGGAAACGGAACCCTCGCCTTGGAAATCTTAGAACAATTGCCCGAGGTTGAAAATATCGTTGTCCCGATCAGCGGAGGGGGTCTAATTAGCGGCATTGCTATAGCGGCCAAAACCCGCAGGCCCAAGGTGCGAATCTGGGGGGTACAGCCACAGAATTCGAATGCGGCCTACCTCTCATTCCAAGCCAAAAAAATCGTTTCCATTGACCACGCTCACACCATAGCCGATGGCCTAACTGTCACACGGCCCGGAGAGCTGACTTTTTTGATTATTAAAGCCTTAGTGGATGGAGTGGAAACAGTAGAGGAACAAACGATCCTCCGAGCTGTACACCACTATCTGCTGGAGGAACGACTAGTGGTGGAACCGTCCGGCGCTGTTCCATTAGCTGCTGCCTTCGAAGGTAAGATTCCCCTTCGGAGGACCGTACTGGTGTTGAGTGGAGGTAATATTAGTCCGGATCTGATAGCGCAGATAGTGGTAAATTCATGATCACACCTCGGACATCAGCAGTAATTTGCCGGTAGATCTCATCCGCCGGGGTGTCTTGATCGTTTGAACGATAGACATCCATCGTAATTGGTGGAGCAAAAATCACCTTCACCTGTTTAGGGCGCGGGAACACTTTACCCACGGGCATGGCCTGATGTGTCCCTCCAATGTAGGCAGGTATAATCGGCACGTCCAATTCTAGTGCAATCAACCCAAGACCAGGTTTGAACTGCTGGATTTGCCCGGTGCGCGATCGGGTCCCTTCAGGAAAAATCAACACAAGCTCCCCAGCGGATAGGATCGATTTCACCATACGAAGACCGGCCAAAGAAGTTTCCTCTCTCTCAACCGGCACCACATTCAAAAAGGTGCTGAAAAACCAGCTCTTTAAGGGTGTATCAAAAAAATAATCCTTTGCTCCTAAAATGTGTAATTTCCGGGCTTCCTTGATACCCAAGGCAATGCTGACTGCTGATATCATCGCCCCCGTATCAAGGTGGCTTGCGTGATTAGCCGCGATAATATAAGGGCCGGCGCAGGGTAAATGCTTGTGGCTATCTAACTGTAAATCAAAATAGGTCTTATATAGAGTTTTGAGGCCCGAGTAGGAAAGGCTCTGTAAATAGCGCTTGATCATTGCCCGGTTTGAATGGGGAAGCGCGGAGTGGATTTTCACCTGCTCGGTTTCCACTTTCCCCTCAGGCGCGCGCGTCGCTGAGGCCTGAGACTGGACTTCCCGTAGGAGTTGACCAACCGTCCCCAGGTTTGTGGCGACCTGATCCGGAATTGAGACCGCGAAGCGACGCTCAGTAAACAACAACAATTCAATGGCCATTAGAGAATCCAGCCCAAGGTCCAAGTAAAGATGGCTTTCTTTATTAATCTGTTGCTCTGGAACACCAGAAAGTCGACTTAGTTCTCTTAATAACTCTTGTTCTGGGTTTGTCTCTCTGTTGGGCTTTAGTGGCTGCCTTGTTAGGCGAGGCCGCTCACTCCCCAACTGCTCTAATAGCTGGTGGCGAACAGTATCTCGACAGATCTCCCCTGAATCTTTTCGAGGGAGAGGTTTGGAGTGTATATGTATATGTTGAAGCCGCTGGTAACTGGGTAGTTCTTTTGCTACTTTTTGGATCTCGCGCTGAATCGCCCTCTTAGCGGCTTCAGGCTTAGGCTTCCCAAAGGGCTCCCTTTTTAGAGTCAATACCGCATGGACATCCTCTGTAAGACCACTCTTAACCCCTAAGACACATATCTCTTTAATGCCAGGGATACCTTGGTAAAGCGCTTCCAGGTCAGCTGGGTACACATTCTTGCCGGCTCCAGTAACAATCACATCCTTTATTCGTCCAGTGATGTACACATATCCATCTGCATCGACCCAGCCTAAGTCACCCGTATGAAACCACCCATCCTTCATCACTTTTTTGGTAGCCTTGGGGTTTTCATAGTACCCCCTCATTAAGCTGGGAGTCTGGACAATAATCTCGCCGATTCCATCCTTGTCGGCATTGAAGATTTGAAGCTCTACTCCAGGAAGAGGCTTTCCTGCTGATCCTCTACGGCTCCGTTTTAAGGGATTCACGGTTAGAACGGGCGCAGTCTCCGTTAAACCGTATCCTTCATAAATCGGCATTCCAAATACTTTAAAATCTTCATATAACTCCTCACCTAGGGCCGAACCACCACTCACAAAAAGCCTAATCCATCCCCCAAACTCCTCGTGTAGTTGGGTAAAAAGCCGGCGCCCAATATTCTTACCAAATGTCCGTTCTATAGGTCGGCTGAGCTGCTTAGAGGTTGTAAACAGGTTTGACTTGAGCGCTGATTTTGGTGTTCTTAGAATACGGCGCTCAACATCGTCTCGGATGAGGGTATACAATGTGGGCACTCCCAACATGCACGTAGTCCCGGTTTCTCGCATTATTTCAAGAATGAGCTTTGGCTTTAATGAATGGAGGTAGGTCACTGTGGCGCCCCCGTAAATGGCCATTAAGAAGCCACACGTAAACTCCAGGGCGTGATATAGGGGAAGTACTGAAAGTAGTTGGTCGCTCTCAGCTATTGGTAAGTATCGGTTAACCCCAAGTAGGTTGTTGATAAAATTACGGTGTGTGTGCATTGCTCCTTTAGGGTCCACGGCGGTGCTGCTTGTAAAGATAATTGAGGCTAGATCGTCGGGTTTCACCTCGACTTCGCCTTCAACAGCCACCTGTGGCGATGGTACTTGGGTGCTGCGGGGATATTCGTTAAGCCTAAAAGGTGCACAAAACCGATTAACATTCAATAATCTTGCTGGGGATTCTGAATGCTCATTTTCCCCCAAAGCCTGCGGTGTAAGCTTTTTAAAACAACTCTCTGACGCCAATAGAGCTCGAGCTGTAGTGAATTGTATGGTTGCCCAAACCTCTTTATGCCAGGTTTGTGCATCAAGTGGAATAACCACCAAACCAATAAAGGTGGCCCCTAGATAGGTAATTCCCCACTCCGGTTGATTTTCGGAGTAAAGAACAACTCGATCACCCTTACGTAGCCCCATTGCCAAAAAGGTTTGACTTATTTTCTTGGATGTCTCCCAAAGATCTTTGTAGGTGAATCGCTGCCACTGGCCATTACGCTTGATTTGGAGAGCTGTTTTATTGGGGAATTTCTCGGTGCTGTGTTTAACGAGTGTATTAATTGTAAGTGAATCTGTGGTAATTGGATCTCCAATCTCTAGGGTTCCTGCGCCTTCCCTCTTTAGGATGTATTTTTTCACCCCGGGGATATGCACATTCTGGATGTAGTGACGCCAGTTTAGCCGCGTGATGTCAAAATTAAAAACGCTCTTTTCTTCCTCGTTGAGAGAGTTGTAAAGACGCAGTGTGTTATCAACCTCAAAGTGACACTCTGAGTTGAGGTACGGCTGGTAAATCTCACCATAATAATAGAGTCTTTCATGAGCAGCACGCGCGGCTGAGATTTTCCGCTTTGCCTTCTCTGTGGTGCTGGAGAAGGGTAATTGTTTTAACGTCCGCTCCATTGTACCCAAGGAAACTCTTTTTAATTTATGCTGTATGCGGAAGCTTGCCGGTTTGGGGAAGCGAAGCGGCTTAACATGAATTGGATTCCCCTCTTTATCCAGCATTGGGTTCTTTTGAAAGTACTGATAAATTAATCTGTAAAGTTCCCCTAAACGGATTGGGTTCTTAGCACCGGTAGCTATGTGGTATATGTGAAGCCCACCTTTGTTTATGGCTGGTGGAATTGAGGCTAATACAATATTTACAACCATATCCACTGGGATAAGATCTAAGGTGACATCAGCGTCCATGGGTAATGATCGAAGTCGCCCTTTACCAATTGCCACAATTAAAGGGTCCGCCATCCGTAATCCATCCAGCCAGCCTGGGCTGGGCTCAGAAAGGCTGCTTTCTATAACAGATGGGCGGATAATAACGGTGGGGATTTGAGCCCGGGTTTTTACAACAACTTGCTCACCTAAAGCCTTTGTATAGGTGTATGTATCGTTCCATCCCTGCTGGCGTGCCCATATCATACCTTGTTCGATTAAGCGACTCTTTATCCACTTCCGCCGTAAGCTTCTAATCTTTTCTTCCCGCCCCACCTTCTTGCCGCCACGGCGCGGTTTCCGAGAGCGCTTTAAAAGTGCCTCTTTTAACTGGTTATTAATCTCTAGACTCTGTGCCGCCTCTTTTACCCCAGTAATAATGTTCTGAATGTGTTCAATCTCTTGTTGTACGCTGGTAAATTTCTGCTGCGGGTGTAACTTTTTCCCTTCCACACTAGGGGGTGTGTGATGAATAGTCTCGGGGATGGGTTGGCGGCTCGCTCCACTGGTGTAGGCTGTTGAAATATGTATTAATACCGCTTTTTTACATAGCCGCGCGAATTCAGCCACACGCGCTACACTCAGAACATTTAGCTCCAGTGCAGCATTGAGTGGTGCATCAAAGGACACAACGGCTGCGCTGTTAATAACGATGTGTACTTCTTCTTGGAGTTGATGCCATGTTGTGGCGTCCAACCCCAACCTCTCCCGTGATATATCACCTGCCACAGCAACAACCTTGTCCTTAAGGAATTCCTCAATTGTGTCCCCATAAGCAAAATAAAGGCGGTCAAAAACACTTGATTGGAACAACTCTCTTTTTAGTCGCCCCTCGGGAGCTATTACTTTACCGCCGAGTTGGCGTTTAGGGCGGATGAGAAGATAAATTCGCTTAACGGAAGGGGTGGTAAGTAGGATCTTCTCTACAATCGGCTTTCCTAAAAAACCCGTGGCCCCGGTTATGAAGATTACCTTTCCCTCGAGGGCCTGTATGATCCTATTCATATTTACACAACTCACTTAACAAAGAGACTGGCGCCTTGACTACCCACCCACAAGCCTCATAAGAACACAATATCGACGGAATTATATTTTACCTCTTTACGTATAACTAGCCAGTGTGGTTTTTCCATTTTGGGAGCCTCACCCAACGGCTATCTTTCAGGTTGGTAATAAATACTACTCGGAAAAGAGTATAACGAGGAGCACCCTGTCCGGCCAGCACCTCTTTGGAAAAAACGCTCTTCTCTATTCGCCCACTTTGGCTCGTGATTGCGTTCAGGACTTGGTTGTGGGTATGCGGAAGCAACCAGGGTAACTAGAGGGAAATGATATAATTCCTATGTTCCGGAGGTGCTTCCTGTCTGGTGATAGGCCTGGTCTTCAAAACCAGTCGGGCCGTGGCGAGAGTTATGGTTGGTGGGTTCGATTCCCATGCACCTCCGCCACTTAAATTAGTAATATAACAAAAATTCTTTATTTATTTAGTGTTAGTAGTAGGTGTTGTGGATTGTGTTGAAATGATTAAAAACTATTTATATAAAGAATAAGGGTTGTGGGGGGTTATGTGGATAAGAAAGTGTAATTGTGTGATAAAAACGAGAGGAAAGCAAAAGAAGGAAAATTAACAGTTTTTCATAGTATTTTATGTGTAAAAGGTAGTTAAGTTGTAGTTATTTAGGTTGGTTAGGTTGTTCAAAGATGGTTTTTTGTAGGGTTAATTTTGTGTGTTGGTTGGCAACCCTAATTTATACTATTTAACCAAACCCGGGTAAACATACGGCCCGCTTTACGCGGCTATTCCATTGGGTGCCGCGCGCAGGTAGGAATTTGGGATCCTGAAGCTACACACCAAATATTGGAGGTAGGTGTTGTACACATTAGGTCTAGTGTGAGGGTGAGAACCATCTAAGATTAACCCCTCGACTCTGACGGGGTCACTTCACGAGAACATGATAAACACACTCACCGTAGCGATTCAGGGAGAGAGAGGATCTTACAGTGAGGAAGCAGCGACACTCTTACTTAAGGGTAATACACATATCCACTCTTGCGAGCACTCCAAAGAGGTCTTTGAATTAACTGTTAATAAAGAGGTTCACTGCTGTGTTATTCCTATTGAGAACTCCCTATCAGGGTCAATCCACAAAAACTATGACCTGATGCTGCGCCACCGGTTGAACATCGTGCGAGAGATCAACCTCCAAATTAAGCATAATTTAATTGTTGTTCCGGGAATATTATTTAAAGAAATCAAGACAGTTATTTCTCACCCGGTAGCGCTAGATCAGTGCGAGAAGTTCTTTGAACGCTTTCCACGACTTACTAAGCGGAGTGCATATGATACGTCGGGGAGCGTAAAGTGGATTGTGGAGCAAAAACTTCGAGATTATGCGGCAATTGCGGGGAAACGAGCTGCTGAGTACTACGGTGGAGAAATTGTAATGACTGGAATTGAGGATAATAAAGAAAATTTCACTCGTTTTTTCCTCCTTTCCCGTGATCGTGAGATAGACAGGGATGCGGGTAAGACCTCGATTGTTTTCAGCTTCAGAAACACCCCGGGAGCTCTCTTTAAATGCTTAAGTGTTTTTGCCTTACGCGACCTTGATCTGACGAAAATTGAGTCTCGGCCGATCCACGGGCGACCCTGGGAATACCTTTTTTATTTAGACTTCATAGGTAATATCGAAGAAGAAAAAACGCGAAACGCGCTGAATCACTTGAAGGAAATCGCTGAGTTTCTGGAAGTTCTTGGGTGTTACTCACGCGACGTAACCCACCCTGAAAAAGGAATGTGAAGCTATATCCTTTTCAGTGGGCGGCGGAGCAACCTAGTTTTTGTTCCACACTGTTCACCCTTGTGAGGCTTTCGCAAAACAGAGCCGCGGCTCTAAAGGAGCGGGATGAAGCGGAATATTTTGAGAATCAAAGACTTACAGTAGTTCCTGTTGGGTTTCATACCACTCCCTGATGGTCGTGGCTCTGTGCACTTTACCACAAACGGCCTTTTGCACCATTCTTTAATGGTCGCGGATCTAAGGGGAACACGTATACATAGAAGTTCCCTCTAGGATAAAATATGGGAGATGGCGGCTTCCTATGAAGAGATCCTGGATACCCATGTGACAGATGGCGAGCTTTATCGCACGCTTCCGGATGGGCGCATTCAGTGTTACGCTTGCGGCCACGAGTGCAAAATCCGCGACGGGCGCCGTGGTATTTGTCAAGTTCGCTACCATAAGGATGGAAAGCTTCGCGTGCCAACCGGGTATGTAGGAGCCCTGCAGTGCGACCCAACGGAGAAAAAACCCTTTTTCCACGTTTTCCCAGGGTCCAAAACCCTCACATTCGGAATGTTGGGCTGTGATTACCACTGCGGATACTGCCAGAACTGGATCACCTCGCAGGCTCTGAGGGATAAGGCTGCCCGCGCCCCCCTGCAGGAGGTAACTGCTTCGGAGCTGGCAGTAATGGCCGAGCGTTACGGCGCCTGTGTGGTGGGAAGTTCCTACAATGAGCCACTAATTACGGCGGAATGGGCGATTGAGGTCTTTAGGGCTGCTAAACATAGAGGGCTTCGCACGGCCTTTATCTCTAACGGGAATGCCACGCGGGAAGCGTTGGAATATCTCCGCCCCTGCACAGATTGCTACAAGGTGGATCTGAAATCGATGCGCGATCTAAACTACCGCCGCCTGGGAGGGCGGCTGTCTGTGGTCTTAGATACAATCCGCCGGCTTTACACCATGGGGTTTTGGGTAGAAATTGTTACTTTGATCGTGCCTGGATTTAATGATTCAAGGGAAGAACTTAGAGATGCTGCAGAGTTTTTGGTCTCTGTCTCCGCGGACATTCCTTGGCACGTGACGGCGTTCCACCCAGATTACAAAATGACCGATCGGCCGGGTACGGCCTCGGCGAAGCTAATGGAAGCGGTTAAAATTGGGCAGGATGCCGGCCTTCGTTTCACCTACGCAGGAAACCTCCCCGGGGGGGTAGGTGACTTTGAGAACACCCGCTGCCCCCAATGTGAGGAACTACTAGTTGAACGTCACGGGTTCCGTGTGCGCACAAACCGAATTGCTGGAACCGGGGTGTGCCCAAGGTGTAAGTGCGGCATTCCAGGAATTTGGAGTTAGTTGTGCCTGGGAGTTGCCGCGATGGGGAGTTGAACCAGTGGTGCAAAATTGGTACTATCACGCCTTCCGGTAAAAGCAGGGTGAAGGGTGATGAAGCGGACATTTCAACCAAACAACAGACGTCGCCGTAAGAAGCATGGGTTTCGCGCGCGCATGCGGAGCCGTTCAGGCCGGTTGACACTAAAGATGCGGCGCGCCAAAGGGCGCAAGAGGTTGACGGTGAGTGGATGAAGTTGGGTTCGGTTTTTCCCAGAAGGTACATCTTCGCAAAAGAAGGGAGTTCTTGGACGTTTACAAAAGAGGCGACAGCGTCCGAGCCGCACATTTTGTTCTCTACGTTTTAGAGAATAACCTACCCTATCACCGTTTGGGGATTACGGCCTCGCGAAAAGTCGGCAAGGCTGTAGTCCGAAACCGTATCAAGCGCCGTGTGCGCGAAATCTTCAGGGCGAACAAGCCGGCGATCTCCCCACCCTGCGATTTAGTGGTAAACATAAAACGAAGTGCCGCTGACGTTTCTCATCAAGAGATAAAAAAGGACTTCCTTAGAGCGATTCGGTACTGGAAGAAGAAAAATGAGACATTGGAAGAGTAGAACAATGGGATTTATGGCAATGAAGCTCCTGTATCTCTATCAGAGGTTGATTTCGCCAATTCTTCCGCCTTCCTGCCGCTTTCACCCTTCTTGTTCTGAGTACATGTATGAAGCCATCGATAAGTTCGGAGTCACACAAGGCACGTATCTCGGAGTGAAGAGGCTACTCCGCTGTCACCCATGGAACCCCGGAGGAGTGGATCCGGTTCCCTAGAGGTGATCAGGATTTATGGCTATTCAAGACCCTCATCAAGTGGAGATGGAAAGGCGGCTGCTGCTGGCCATGGTTTTGTCGATGGCAGCGCTGTTCCTCGCACCCTATTTCTACCACAAACTCTATCCACCGCCCCCGCAAAGAGAGGAAACTAGACAGGTCGAGGAGCCAGCCCCAGCGGAGATCCCTCCAAGAGTACCAGCGGCGCCACTGGAAACAACTGGGATAGCATATACCACTGCTTCCCCTCGGATCATCGAAGTGGAGAACGAGGACTTGATCCTGCGCTGGAACAATGTGAATGGAATCCTGGAAAGCGCTCAACTTAAGCACTATCGCTCGCTAGACGGCAATCTCCTTGAGATAATCCCTCAGCGAGTGCCCGATTCCGCACAGAGGACTTTGGCTGTCCGTGTGGATGAGGAGGAAGTCGACAAGCGATTGGCACATGTCGTCTATGAAATACGTGGCATTATGGGAGATAGGGCCCGCGCACCCGCCGAGATTACTTTCTACTACCAAGATGCCATTGTCGAGGTCACTCGGAAAATTCACATCCCCGAGACGGGTTATCTCTTAGAGATAGAAACAGAAGTTCTTTCGGGGAAGCGGTCTATTCCCTTTGCCATTGTCTTAGGGGCGGGGATCGGTGAAGTGAACTCGCCTCCTCAGGGAGATTTCGCGAGTCCGCAAGTTGCCTTCTACAAGGCCAATTCTGTGACGCGGTACAGTGTAGATGATCTGGAGGAAGGCCCTGCGGAGATTGACACCGGGGCGCGTTGGGTAGCGCTGGACAGCAAATTTTTCACCTATCTGATTTTGAATCCGGACGGTATTCGCGGCGGGAGGATGCTAAGGACCGAATTTTTTGAAGAATCCGAAGAAATGGAATCAGAGAAGGGGCCTGCTGTGCCTCTGGTGAGCGCAGCCGTTAGCCTGGAAAGAGGGGCTCGCTGCTTTGTATTCATCGGCCCGAAAGACTACGAGGTGTTGGAAGAGGCTGACAAGACATTGAGCGGGCTCATTGACTATGGCTGGTTCGGCTTTTTGGTCAAACCGCTTTTGTTTGGTCTTAAGTTCGTCTATGGATACGTTCATAATTACGGATGGGCCATTATCATCCTGACCTTTGTTATCAATGTGGCACTTTTCCCTGTGCGCTACAAGCAGATGAGTTCCATGAAGAAGATGTCGGAGCTGCAACCTCAAATGAAGACCATTCAGGAAAAGTATAAAAAGATGAAGCGCAGCGACCCGCGCAAACAGAAGATGAACGAAGAGGTTATGGCCCTTTACAAAAGGCACGGGGTTAATCCTTTGGGAGGTTGTTTGCCCTTAGTGATTCAGATGCCTTTTCTGTTTGCTTTCTATCGGATGCTGTATTCGTCGATTGAATTAAGGGGTGCTCCTTTCATTGGCTGGATTCAAGACCTCTCCCAGGCGGATCCTCTTTATGTGACGCCCATTTTGATGGGTGTCAGCATGGTTGTGCAGCAGAAGATGACGCCGGCAGCTGGAGACCCGACTCAGCGGAAGATGATGATGATGCTTCCGGTCGTCTTCACCTTCTTCTTTCTGAATTTTTCCAGTGGACTGGTCCTGTATTTTCTGTTCAGCAATCTCTTTGGTATGATGTTGCAGTTTTTGCTTCAGAAGTGGAATCGGGAGGTGGCTTCAGCAGGATCCGCGAAGAAGCCTTCGAGAAAAAGAAAGAAATGAAATTATTGGTAATCGGATCATGACATTGGAAAAAGACAAACTGACCACGGAAGTCCAGCAGTTCCTGGGGGAACTACTTGAGAGGGCAGGGCTTGACTTGCGGTTTCGCTGTGAACCAGAAGATGAGGTGATAAACGTTCGGCTTCATGGTCAGGATACAGACATGGTTTTAAGCAACAATGCCCGCCTTTTGTATGCGATCAACCATTTACTCAATCGCGTTTTTTACCGCAAATCGTCTGATGGGTATAACTTTGTGGTGGATTGCAATGAATACCGAGGGACGCGGGAGATGGAGCTTCAGCTGTTAGCTCGGAAAGGAGCAGAAAGGGTGAAGCTTTCAGGCATTCCGTTTCGCCTACAGGCCATGCCTGCCAGTGAGCGACGTGTGGTTCATTTGGCATTGGTTGAGGAACCAGGTGTGAGAACCGAGAGTGAAGGGGCTGGCTTACACCGCCGCGTTGTTATCCTTCCCTACCAATAATCTTCCTGCTGTTGTGAATTACAACCAAGGCGAAACCATCGTCGCTACCGCCACGCCACCTGGCAGAGGGGCGATTGCGCTGATCCGAGTGAGCGGGCCAGAAGCGAAAAACCTGGTAGCTAAGCAGTTCCGCTCAGGCGGGCGCTGCGATTGGGCCGTCCGAAGGCCACTGCTGGGGCACTTCCTTGACACTGATGGAAACCCACTGGATCAGGTGTTGACCACCTTTTTCCTCGCGCCCGCCTCTTATACCGGAGAGGATCTGGTTGAGATCTCCTGTCACGGTAGCCCGGTGGTCGCCCGCCGGATTGTGGAAACCATATTGAA
>JALLOL010000090.1 GCA_027717875.1 Acidobacteria bacterium AH-259-L09
GCCCGAAGCATAAGGGCCCGGCCGTATTCGACATGCGACCACATCAGCGGGATTGCAAACTGGATGTAGCCTCCTTCTGAGCGAGTGTCATCTCGAAACATGCATCTCGTACCAGTTTCCTCATAAGAGCGAGACATGTTGTTTGCCTCCTCCAGTATCTTGTCAAACTCAACGTCGTCCAACAAAATGGGCTTGTCAAACTCCTTCTCGAAATCACGACCGGTTTTCCATTGTCTTTCCATGAACTCCTCAAATCGCTTGCAAGTTGAAAGATGCTCGGGGATCTCGCCGTTTTCGTTTTTGTATTGGTCGATCGTCCTCAGCAGTTCGTCACCACGTTTAGTGTTTCCACTCCAAAAATGAAACTGAGCCAAAATAGCCGTGTATTGCAGCCAGGGACCATTTCCAGCATGTACATGGGTCGCGAAATCGTCATGAAAGGGAAGATAACGCATAATCATTCCCAGTTCCGGATCAGAGAGTTGTTTCTCCAAAAACTTGACACTGTTAGTCAACTCAGTTTTGTAATGTGAGAATCCGTAATAAAAGGGTGATAGCAAGGTGAAATCGGGTCTCATGTCCATAGAGCCCTTCGGGTCGATGCGTCGGACATATCGCTGGCCGGACATGAAGAGTTCACTGACGCTATAAAGAAAGTGCTTCCGAAAGTTGAGATGCGAGCGGGATATGATTCCTTTTTCATCTAGCGTTTTGTCGACCTCGTCAGCCAGCGAAAAAGCATAGAGAAAGGAGAAATTCACCCAGCAGGTGTAACCTCCTTCCAGGTCATCAATTTCCTTTTCCAACCTTCGGGCTGTCAGCAGGTAGTTAGACAAAATGGAAATTCCATGAGCGACGTTATCTTCTTGTTTGTAGATGCTCTTATCTTCACCCTCCAGGTTGTAACGCTGTCCCCACTGGCCTGAGTTAGAGGCAACGTCCTTTATGAAGTGGGCCATGGACTGCATTAGCTCGAAGGCCTGAGGCCCGGCATCGTAGTCATGGTCAGAACCTGCTACTCGCCGGAAAAACTGTACGGCGCAGCTCGTGTCTCTGGGGTAAATATAGGGGTATCTTGATTCCCGTGGAGAGGCTAAGAGCAGGCGGCCATACTTTTTGGAGGGGACGGTGCACTTTGAAATGATTTGCATCTGATCCGACAACTGATCGTTAAGTCGATTCAATTCCTTGTCGCTCACAGGCATATCTGGCTACCGCTCCCGCCCATTGTGATTGACCGGTGGTCAGGGATGCAAGCCCCCGAGGCTATTCAACCACCACTGTCCCTTTCATAAACGAGTGAGGATCGCAATGGTAATCATAGCGTCCGGGCTCGGAAAACGTGACGCTTGCAGTTTCTCCCTCACTGACCAATCCCGTATCGAAGCTCTCATCGTCAGCAGTTGCACTGTGCTCTGTTCCATCATTGTTCACCCACGTTACGGTAGTTCCCACTTTGACGGTCAACTCTTTCGGGTTGTAGGCGTAACCTTCAATGACGACGGTCACCTCCGCCTCATCCTCTGATCGCTGAGACATGGGTAAGAGCATTGCAGCTCCCGTCACGAAGACAATCAGCGCAGCAACTACAAGGCTTTTTTTGCTCATTTCGATCACCTCGCAAGCTCAAATAGTCAGCTCATCAAAACACAGGCACTAATCCCATTCGGCGATATCCCAATTGTGAAGCATTGCCCCTTCAGTGAACAAGGCCTGAAGTTTGTCAGCGATCAGTGTAGATACGAGTGTGGGGGCGAAATGCCATCCAGGCGAAGGCAAAGAAATCACCCGACACGATTCGTTTCAACCGCTTTCCTTTTAAAGGTCCCGAAGTGGCGACACCGAACATGTTCCAGACCGAGCCGGTTTCTAGATCCATAAACATCTCTCGTTTTTTCGTGAAGGACAGTGTTCGCCCGTCGACTCGCCGCTCAAAAACCGCCCCGGCACCAACGGCTTTACCACCTTTGATCTTCTCCCGGCCTAAGGCCGTACGCATAGTCTTTTCGTAAAACACCACAATTGGTAGCCCACCGACCTTGTCATTCACCACTGGCCGCTTTTTCAAAGACGAAAAGGGATAGGCAACCGGTTCACCGTTGATCATCACCGTGACCAGATGTTCCATCGGCTTCACCTTTTTAGGCAATGGCCCCCTATAGAGGAATGGTGTCTTTCGGATGTCATCATATCCCGCATAAGGATTGCGGCCGTAAGCCCGGCGATATCCAGTTTCTTTCGATAGCACTTTTCCATTTGCATGCTCAGATTTGAATCGGCCGAAGCCTATCAATGCCGCAGGGATCATCTCCAATGTATGACCTACCATCTGTCCGACGATCGCCTCACCGCTGAGCTGCTGCCACAGGGATTCTGTTTGGCGGTCGTACATGACCAAATCGCTGTGCCTGAGCAGTCCTGACGTGCCGAAATCGTAAACCTTGCCCTTGACGCGACGATCAAATGCAATGGCGCTGTAGCACAAGGGGCAGAACGTGACGGATACCGGAACGCCTCCCACCGTGTCATTCACGATTTCATGCCAGACCATGATTTGCAACGGATAGGCGTGTACGTCCCCATTTAATTCGAGAACAATCACCGGCTCTCGGTCGGCCATCCATTGCGATGCTTCTTCAACCGATACGAATCTGGGATGGTCAATGGGTGGGATACCATCGCGCGGAGGTCCACCCGATTCAAGACTCGAAAGGTCGATAATCCTTTTGCTGAAGTCGGTATTGGGCCAGGCAGACTTCCAATCGCTCGAAGACAATTGGGTGGCCACCATGGCCGGCAAAAGCAATACTGCCACTAGAATGGTTTCTATCTTGTGGACAGTCTTTCGGTATTGTCTTGTCGTTTTAAACATTACCTTCCCTCAACTCTTTTCTTTAGTGAACACTGCTCGGGCTTCAAAGAAGGGCGGAAGGGTACGAAAGAAGCTGGCTGATCGAACATAGCCTTTCTCGCTGGCCATTTTATCAAAGAAGGTCACGAAGCCTTTCGGATCGTAGCCTGCATTCCACAGGTACTGGACCCCCAGCTGATCCGCCTCGGACTCGTACTCCCGGCTCACGGCTAGCAGCTTCAGATTAAGGAGCATGCTCAGCCTTTGAGAGCAGGCTTCCTCCGCTGGGAGGTCTGATCTCTTGTCGGCTTCGTTAGTGAGTGCAGCGGGGCCACGAATTCTTACACCCCAAAAAGACCACGAGCAGAGCAGATTGATTCTCACACTTGCAGGTGGGGCCCGTAGCCTTTAAGATCGGGCTGGTTCGACCGCATGGCTCATAAATTCTCGAATTCAAAACTAAAACTGGTTTTGTGGGTTCTGTTGATCGCCATTGTTTTGGCGGTGGCCATCTATTTCGACTTGCAGCAACTCTTGCGGAGCTCTTTAGGCTGGATCGTCGGACTGGCGCAGCAACTCTTGCGGAGCTCTTTAGCCTGGATCGCCGGACTGGGCCCCTGGGGAGTCGCAGCCTTCATTGCCCTGTACATCTTGACTACTGTGCTCTTTATACCCGGTTCGATCCTTACCCTGGGAGCGGGATTTATCTTTGGGGTTTTGCGAGGTTCGATTTACGTTTCGGTCGCTTCCACTCTGGGAGCTGTGATGGCCTTTCTCATCGGGCGCTACTTGGCGCGCCAATGGGTTTCCAGGAAGATTGGGGGCAGCGAGAGGTTTACAACCATCGACGAAGCTGTGGGCAGAGAGGGATGGAAGATTGTGGGGTTACTTCGCCTTTCTCCCGTCTTCCCCTTCAACCTTTTGAATTATGCTTTAGGAGTCACCAAAGTCTCCCTTCGGGACTATTTCCTTGCCTCTTGGATCGGAATGATGCCCGGAACCGTGATGTACGTTTACATTGGCTCTTTGGCTGGAGATTTGGCCACTCTGGGAGCGGAGACTCAATCTCGTCCGGCTGCCGAGTGGGCCCTTCGTGTCATAGGTTTGATAGCCACGGTCGCGGTGACTGTTTATATAACGAAAATCGCCCGCAAGGCGTTAGAAGAAAAAGTTTCCTGAGGAGGAACAGAGATGACACAAATGGTCGTTGACAAAGTGACGGTGCCGCCGACGGTGCCGCCGATGGATGAGTATAACCAGGCTCTGGTCTCCAATGTTCACCCTCCCGATTGGGTCAATCCGGAACCTGCTCCTCGCTACAATCTCGTCGTCATCGGAGCAGGTACTGCAGGTTTGGTCACCGCGGCGGGTGCTGCAGGCTTAGGGGCGAAGGTAGCCCTGATTGAGAAACACCTTCTGGGAGGGGACTGCTTGAATGTGGGATGTGTTCCCTCCAAATGCTTGATTCGTTCTTCTCGAGTTTACGTTGATGTTCGCGATGCCCACGAGTTTGGAGTACGCGTCCCTGAAGGAGTCGATGTGGATTTTCCAGCTGCCATGAAACGGATGAGGCGCCTGCGTTCCAGGATCAGCCACAACGATTCTGCCCAGCGCTACCAGCAACTGGGAGTGGATGTGTTCCTAGGCGAAGGTCGTTTCAGCGGGCAAGACACGGTGGAGGTGGGAGGGAAGAGGTTACGCTTTAAAAAGGCCGTTTTAGCCATGGGGGCCCGCGCTGTAGCGCCTCCTATCCCAGGCCTGGCGGAAGCAGGATATCTGACCAATGAGACGGTGTTTTCGCTGACCGAACTGCCCCAACGCCTGGCGGTGATCGGTGCCGGTCCTATTGGGTGCGAACTATCCCAGGTCTTCCGTCGTTTCGAGTCGGAGGTCTCGCTTCTGGAAATGCAGTCTCAAATCTTGACAAGAGAGGATCCAGATGCCGCTCAGATCGTCCAGCGAATGTTTGTTCGAGATGGGGTGAACCTGGTTTTGGGCTGCAAGATTTTGAAGGCGGAAAAGCGGAACGGAGACAAGCTCATCCAGTTGGAATGCGGCGGAGAGTGCAGAGACCTTGTGGTAGACGAAATTCTGGTTGGGGTTGGTCGGGCTCCAAACGTGCAGGGGCTGGATTTGGAGGCGGCCGGAGTGAAGTACGACGAGAGGAAAGGCGTTGAGGTCAATGACCGTCTCCAAACATCCAACCCGGGCATATACGCTGCCGGAGACATCTGCTTTCCCTACAAGTTCACCCATACGGCCGACGCCCTGGCGCGGATCGTCATCCAGAACGCACTTTTTTGGGGCCGCAAGAAGGGCAGCGCGCTAACCATTCCCTGGTGTACTTACACGGCTCCTGAAATCGCTCATGTTGGTATGTACGAAAGGGATGCTCGTGCCAGAGGCATTGAGATAGATACCTTTGTGAGACCTTTGAAAGAGGTGGACCGTGCCATTGCCGACGGAGAGGAGGAGGGCTTTGTTAAGGTCCATGTAAAGAGAGGTACGGACCAGATTGTGGGGGCGACCATTGTGGCCCACCATGCTGGAGAGATGATCAGTGAAATCACCTTGGCCATGGTGGGCAACCTGGGTTTACGCACTCTGGCCAATGTGATCCATCCCTATCCGACTCAGGCCGAAGCCATCAAACAGGCGGCAGATGCCTATAATCGTAGCCGCCTCACCCCGTTGGTTAAGAAAGTCTTCTCTCGATGGTTAGCCTGGACCCGCTAGGTTAGTGCCTCGCCATAAAGGTGAGGCTTTGCACTTTTCCCCACACCCCGCGTGCAGTGAACTGCGGACCGTCAGTCGAGATCGCCATAATCGCAAAGCTCGTTGCCGAAGTCTCGCCCTCGCGGTTCGGTTTCCGGGTGTAAGAATTCGCGCCCTCACTGCACTCACCAATGAGGGCGGAAAGGGATCCGGACCTCTGGTCCACACACCAAGAACCCTTCACAAAAGGGGACTCACAAAGAGCATACAGGGAGAAAACAAAAATGAACTCTCGGAAAAAAGTTGCGCTAGCGGCGGCTCTGGGAATTGCGTTGGTCGGAACCATGAACACCCTTCGTGGAAAGCTCAAAGCCTTTCTGAGTGACCGTGTCGAGAGGGCGCTGAACACAGAAGTCCAGACCGACGAGACCATCGTTCTGAACGATATGGAGAAGCTCTATCAGGTGATTCGCAAGGGAGATGTAGTGCTCATTGAAGGGCGGGCCAGGATCAGTCAAATCATTAAGCTGTTTACGCAAAGTCAGTGGAGTCACGCCGCCCTCTATATCGGTGACGATCTCTTGAAGCACGACCCTTCACGACGACAAGAGATCATCAAGAAACACGGCGACCATGCCGATAAACTCATTCTTGAAGCCTTGATCGAAGATGGGGTGGTGGCAAATCCATTAGAGAAATATCGACACCACAATCTCAGGATTTGTCGGCCGGTTAACATTAAGGGCGCCGATTTGAAACGTGTTTTGGAGAGCGCCTTGAATGATCTCTGGAAGCAATACGACAGGCGAAATGTCTTGCACCTGGCGCTACAACTGCTTCCCTTTAATTTTGGACCATTTAAGAAAAAGAGCGCCGAGATCTGCATCGGAGCCTGCAGCGAGTTCCAGGTAATATGTTCCGGCTTTATCGCCAAAGCATTTCAACGGGTGAAATTTGCAATCAGACCGCTCTTTGAGCTATCAGATACCCGTGCTAATCGGTCAGAAGAAACCCCAGATCAACCGGTCGTAAGAATGCAGCACCCTTCCCGGATCGCGCCGAGAGATTTTGATCTGAGCTCAAATTTCGAAATTATCAAGATCTAAGATGAAGGAGAAACATGCTAGCCGCTGAATTGGGTCAATTTCAAAGTACGGCCTCGAGTCGCAGCCGCAGGCCTTGCCGTCGCAGCTTATCTGTGGCAGAGTTTTTATTCCTATGGCGCGGTACAGAAGCCTGCGCACCTCCTTATACGGGTCCGGGGCTGAACCAGCTCTCAGATTTTTTCGCCATCTTCCCGTGATTTTTTCGTCGATGACTGCGTGTCGGCAAGTGCTCATCACTGTCTGTCTTGCCTGGTTGGTTGCTGCCCTGGGCCTTCTACCCGTGCTTGCCGAGCAGACACCAGTGGTTCGGTTCGCCGTCATTGGAGACGGTGGCACTGGTGACAAGCACCAGCGCGGGATCGCCCGGCAGATGCTGGCCTGGCACAATCGCTTACCCTATGACCTGACGCTGATGCTGGGGGACAACATTTACGGTGGTTTTTTTGGACTTGGCGGGGGAAACAAGAAGGACTTCGAGAAGAAGTTCGACCGTCCGTATGCCGATTTACTCGCTCGTGGAGTCACCTTCCGTGCTGCCCTGGGCAATCACGACATGCGTCACCGTGACGGTCTGGACTTGATCGAAGCCCACGATCGCTTTCATATCGATGGTGAGCACGGATATTATAGCTTCACCGCGGGTGAATCAGCATCCGGGGCGCCTTTGCTTGAGTTCCTGGTGCTGAACACGGAGCGTTTGAAAAACGGCGACCTAAACCAGATTGTCTGGTTAGAAGAGGCTCTGGCAGCCTCGCAGGCCCGCTGGCGAATTGTTTATGGTCATCATCCTCTTTACTCCACCGGTAAGCGCCATGGTGGAGAAGACGCCTTGCGCCAGCAACTGGAACCGCTATTTTTTGATTCCGATCAGAGAAGCTCGTCCAAGAGCTTCGATGTAAGTTTCGACAACACAATGTCCGCGCCTCAGGTACATGTGGTTTTGGCAGGACACGATCATATCTACGAGCGCTTCCATCCCCAGAAGGGGGTGGTCTACTTCGTGTGTGGGTCAAGTGGCAAGCTCAATCGCAATGGCGCCCGGCGCAGCCCTGATCTAGCGGCTGTCGAAGACCAGCAGCGCATCTTTATGCTTTGGGAGGCGACACCCGAGGAGCTGCGTTTCCGGGCCATTAATGTGCAGGGGCAAGCATTTGACTGCGGTATTATTCGAGGGTGGGGCCAACCGGAAACCGTATCCTGTTCTGTCCTGATCGGCAGCCGTTAGCACCCGGCGCTCGAAGCAGCCGCCCTGACACCTACGATTGAACATATAGTAACAAACCGTTGCTGCATTAAACTATTCAGCTTCTCTTCGGGGACATGGACACCAGCGTGTGGAAAGCCGGCGGTCGGGTACACTGGGAGACTCCACGAATTGAGAACGGAAATCTGCTACAATCTCTGCAATTCCTGGCGGCCTATTCATAGGGAATACTCCATGTGTGTCGTCACTTGCGGTGACTTTAACTTAAACTACTGGACCAGGCCGTTTAGATTTTCATAAGCTGAAGTTAAGGAGACCATAATGAACCTTGAAGGCGAGAATCCCCTGAAAAATCTAGAAGAGTGGGACGATTTTGTCGAAGAGCGCTATCGGCCCGATCGCAAGACGGAAGACTTTCGCGACTACGACGAAGCACCGGAGAGCGTCAAAGAGTTTTACCGGCTCAACCACGAGAGGCAAACTGTCGAATTCGTCAAGAAACGGCGGGAAACGTACCTCCCGCATACCCGCGAGAAGACCGGGATGTGGGAAGTGCTCCTACGACTCAATGAACTAGTCGATGACAGCGATCCCGACACAAGCCTGCCCCAGCTCGTACATGCCCTACAGACCGCCGAGCGGATCCGCTCCGATGACCATCCCGACTGGATGGTCCTGGTAGGCCTGATCCACGACGCGGGTAAGATGCTCTGGTTCTGGGGCGAACCTCAGTGGGCAGTGGTCGGCGACACCTTCGTAGTGGGTTGTGCCTGGTCTGACAAGATCATCTATCCCAAGTACTTTAAGAAGAATCCCGATTCGGAGGTCCCCAAGTACCAGTCACGCCTTGGGATTTATGAGGAAGGTTGCGGACTTGACAACGTCCTATTATCTTGGGGCCACGACGAGTACATCTACCGCGTCGTCAAAGATTCCAAGTTGCCGACCGAAACACTGTACATGCTTCGCTATCACTCCTTCTATCCCTGGCATCGCGAGGGCGGCTACCGACAGTTCATGAACGGCCAAGACCGCGAGATGTTGCCGTGGGTTCAGGAGTTCAACAAGTACGACCTGTATTCAAAGAGCGACGACATCCCAGACGTGCAGTCCCTTCAGCCTTACTACAAGGGACTGATCGACAA
>JALLOL010000091.1 GCA_027717875.1 Acidobacteria bacterium AH-259-L09
CTTCTTGTCATCCACATCCACGTATTCCGCATCGATCACTTCTTCCTCCTCTCGACTTTCACCGGCACTTTCCGAAGAGGTCTGCTCACCCGTTTGGGCTTGCTGTTGGTCTTGTTGCTGAGCTGCTTGGTACATTGCCTCGGCCAGACGATGCGACGCCTGAGTCAAGTTTTCAACCGCCTTGTTTATTCGGTCCACACCACCTTCTTCCATCGCCTTTTTGGTGTCCGCAATGGCGCTCTGGACAGCTTGAGCATCACTGTCGCTGATCTTGTCCCGATTTTCGTTGAGAATCTTCTCAGTGTTATACACGAGACTGTCTGCTCTGTTACGTGCTTCGATCTCCTCTTTTTTGCGGCGATCTTCCTCGCCGTGACTTTCCGCCTCTTTGACCATATTTTCGATCTCTGCGTCGGCTAAACCGCTAGAGCTGGTGATGGTAATCTTTTGTTCTTTGCCCGTGCCACGATCCTTAGCACTGACGTTCAGAATGCCGTTGGCATCGATGTCAAAGGTCACCTCGATCTGAGGAATTCCGCGTGAAGCGGCAGGAATTCCAACCAGGTGAAACTTACCGAGCGACTTGTTGTCGTGGGCCATTGGACGCTCGCCCTGCAAGACATGAATCTCTACTGAAGTCTGGTTGTCTGCGGCCGTTGAGAAGACCTCTGCTTTGCGGGTGGGGATGGTGGTGTTGCGCGCAATCAGTATCGTACTTACGCCCCCCAGAGTCTCAATGCCCAGCGAGAGTGGGGTAACATCCAACAGCAGCAGGTCTTTGACATCGCCACCCAAAATACCCGCCTGAACTGCGGCACCCACGGCAACGACTTCATCCGGGTTGACACCCTTATGTGCCTCTTTCTTAAAGAACTCCCTGACAATTTGCTGCACGCGCGGGATACGAGTCGAACCGCCAACCAGAACCACTTCATTTACATCCTCAGGCTTCAAGCCGGCGTCCTCGAGCGCTTGTTTGCAGGGACCGAGCGTGCGCTCGAAGATATCCCCTGCCAATTGCTCAAACTTGGAGCGGGCCAACTTCATGTTCAAATGTTTCGGTCCGGCGGCATCGGCCGTGATGAAGGGGAGATTGATGTCCGTTTCCTGGGTCGTCGACAGCTCCATTTTGGCCTTCTCAGCCGCTTCCTTAAGCCGCTGCAAGGCCATCTTGTCTTGAGAGAGATCAATCCCTTGATCCTTTTTGAACTCCTCGATAATCCAATCAATGATACGCTGGTCGATGTTGTCACCGCCCAGGTGAGTGTCACCATTGGTCGATTTCACCTCGACCACGCCTTCGCCGACTTCAAGAATCGAGATATCGAAAGTCCCACCGCCGAAGTCGAAAACCGCAATGGTTTCATCCTTCTTCTGATCCAACCCATAGGCGAGCGCGGCCGCTGTCGGCTCGTTCACCAAACGCAGAACTTCCAGACCGGCAATTCGCCCCGCATCTTTTGTCGCCTGTCGCTGTGAGTCATTGAAATATGCCGGAACGGTAATGACCGCTTGGGTCACCTTTTCGCCCAAATACTCTTCAGCAGCGGCTTTCAATTTTTGCAGGATCATGGCTGAGATTTCAGGTGGGGGAAGCTGCTTGCTTCCGATCTCTACCCAGGCATCTCCATTGGAAGCCCTGATGACTTTAAAAGGGACCATCTTGATCTCTTCGGGAACCTCACCACGCTTGCGCCCCATGAAACGCTTGATGGAGTAAACAGTGTTCTCCGGATTCGTAACCGCCTGGCGTTTGGCCACCTGACCCACCAACCGCTCTTCATTCTTGGCGATGGCCACTACCGACGGGGTCAGCCGACTCCCTTCCGGGTTGGTAATAATGGTCGGCTCACCCCCTTCCATCACCGCAACAACCGAGTTGGTCGTTCCTAAGTCAATTCCAATGATTTTACCCATTCAAAATTCCTCCTTCACTGCCGGCAAAAACGACTGTGCCGCAAAAACTTTAGTACATTTTCAATATAAGATGTGAGTCTGCTCGTGTCAAAGTCGGGATTTGGGGTCAGACCCTTACGTCCCTAGGTCCGGATTATTCATAAATGTCTGGCCAATCCACCGCTAAGGCGCCAAGGGCGCCAAGATAACGGTCGCCTTAGCGTCCTTTGCGTCTTGGCGGTTCATTCCCACACCTTTATGAATAATCCGGACTAGTTGCGCCACCGGCAGCGCTGGATCATTCAGGCGAGAAACTTCGGTGTCCCAATTGAAGTTTCAGGACTAGAGGCCTTTGTGGTTAAAGCGGACGGCACGCGTGTCCTCTTCACAACCCGTGCGCACCGTCAATAAGTTATAGAGCTCCGGGCGCCGCGTCTTGATCCACCGTTTGCCGGTACTCTCCTGTAGAAGCGATGCATCCAGATTGGCAATGACCATGTCGTCGCCCGCCTTCCAGGTCTCCGCCAGAATCCGGCCGTAGGGGTCAATAATCATGGCGTTTCCAGTGCGAATCTCGTCGTCGTCGATCCCTACTCCATTACTGAACACGAGAAAAAGGCCATTATCATGCGCGCGGGTGGGAAGCCAACGCATCAGCCACTCTCTTCCCTTCGGGCCCCGAAGCTCTGCCTCGATGGCTTCTGGATTCCTTTCGCGATTATCCCAAAGAGCGCGATCCACCTTGCCCATGGTGTGTGGATTTATAGAGCCACAGCCTCCCGTTTGATGCGGCGCCAGTAAGATTTCGGCACCTTTCAGCGCCGTGATCCGCACATTTTCGCCAATGTTGTTGTCATAGCAAGTGAGCACCCCGACTCGGCACTCATGGGGAGTCTCAAAGACGGTGAACTCCGAACCCGAACTGACGTATTTGCTGATAAAAGCATGTATTTTTCGATGACGCTGGCAATCCCCGTTGGGCATGGCGATTAGATAAGTATTGTAAAGACTGCCCTCATCCGCCAGTTCGATCAGCCCAGCACCGATCGTCATGTTGTATTCTGTGGAGAGACTCGAGATCTCCTGGCAGCAGGGACCTCCGAAAACCGGTTCGGCCAAGGCTTCCAACTGACTGCGTGAAAGGTGTCTGAGATGCCAGTATCCGGAAAGACAACATTCCGGCAAACAAATGATCTCCACGCCTTGACGGGCCGCTTCCTTTACAAAACCGCGGACCTTACTGAGATTGGCCTCCTTGTCTCCCGGTGCATGCTCAAACTGAACCGCGGCCACAGAAATGTTTCTCATAAGCCTCCTTCGTCCTTTGAAAGCCGCTGAAGTGCACGGAAGCCCACCAAGCCACTGCCTTTTAACGGCAACTGAGTGGCCCCCGTAACAGCATCGACACCCCCCGGAATGGACCTCCAGGATCCCCCTCGTATCATCCTGAAACCGTCCAAATCCGCATGAAAAGAGGTGGAATACCAATCCAGTGTCCATTCCCCAACGTTGCCTGCCATATCGCAAGCGCCATAAGGACTGTTGAATTCTTCGAAACTGCACACGGGCGCCACATAGGGGAATCCGTCCTCATCGGAATTGTGATTACACCGGTGAATGTCCCCCGCGTCAGGTTCCTCATTTCCCCAAGGATAAGTTCGTTCCGGGAAAGGATTGGGCCGCTTTTCGATTTCATCGCCATCCAGGTAAAGCCCACCGCGATAGGCCTTTTCCCACTGCGCCTCCGTGGGCAGTGTCAAACCACACCACTGCAAAAACGCCAGGGCATCGTACCAGGACACGACCGTCACCGGGTAGTTCTCTCTTCCTGGTCCTGCAGCGTAGGTGTAGTTCGGCGATTCACCGGCTCGAACGATTCCACACCGTTGAGGATCCGACATCCGTTCATCCCAACCCGCTCCCTCTGCGCCGACCTCATTCAAGTAATCGACGTACATTGACACGGTGGTCTCATGCTTAGCCAAGTAGAACAGGCGAAGGCTTGAGACGCGCTGCTCGCGCCTGGTCTCGTCGTAACCCCCACCCGGTAAACTTTTCATGAGGAATCGTCCTTTCGGGACGCGAACCATCTTAATTCCACGCACACGAACCTTTATACGATCCGAGGCCAAACCACCTGTTTCACGGATTCCCCACCATATATTTCTCTTCTTGCCCGGGCTCTCCACCAGACCGTGCCCCTCGCCTCTGACAGAGCTAACGGGCAGGGGTTTCCACAGAGCACCGGAGTCCGTGCTGTAGCGGATGAATATATAGGCGGGTGAATTGGGTGAAATATCAGGATCGTTTAAATCATAGGTGATCACCATCCGCGGGCCGCCCATTTCCGTTCTCTCCAGCTTGGTCTCCACATTGGAGATGTCGACCCACTGCGAATAGGAGAACTCGACGGAAGCCAAGATAAGAGAAAGAATCAGCGGAAAACCGCGGATGCTAAACTTCATCCGGTAGAGGCCATTGACTGCGGTATTTGTGCTTGAGGTACCGGTTGGCTTCCTCGTCGTTGGCAAATGTTTCGGTCTTTGGATCAAATCTCAGTTTGCGGTTTCCTGCCCGGTAGGAAATGTTCCCCAGGTGGCAGAGCAAAGCTGAACGATGGCCCTCTTCAATATCGGCATTGGGTTTCTTACGAGTCCGGACACACTCGATGAAATTCTCCAGATGCTCATCCGTCGACTGACGTCCGTAATGTGATGCCGCTAATTTGCCCTCAGCGTCATAGACCAACCATCCTCCGCCGTGGCGTCCAAAAATCATCATCCCGTTTGTGCCAAAAACCTCTATTTTGGTGCTGTTGAACTGCCAATCCGGGAATTGGTTGGAATCTCGAATGCTGTGAGCCGTTTTTTTCATGTAATGAGCCCAAAGCGTGCCCTGGAGAATCAGCGTCAGCCCGCCCGGGTATCCGTGGGTCACGAATTGCGTGTCGGGGATTTCCCTTCCGTCGTGATAGGCGAAAATACCTCCCGCATGGCTTACGGTTTCCGGGTAAGGTCGATCAATGAGAGACCGAGCCAGATCGATTTGATGAACGGCGTCATCGGTGATCTTGCCGCTGGAATAGTCCCAGAAGTTCATCCACCAGCGACCGGGACTGTAAGGACGCTTGCGGGCCGGACCGCACCAGAAGTCCCAGTCCAGGCTTTTGGGAGGGTGCTGTTCCGGACCTCTGGGTTTCTCCCTGTCCTGGATCATGTTCAAGACACGTACCAAGCGGATGTCGCCAAGCTTTCCAGAACGGAGGTATTTGACGGCCTTGCCAAAGTAGGGTGCGCTGCGGCACTGCATTCCGACCTGAACGACCCTTTCGTATTTGCGAGCTGCCTCAACCATTTTTCTCCCTTCCCACACATTGTTGGAGGCCGGCTTTTCGACATAGACGTCTTTTCCCGCCTGGCAGGCCATGATGGTGCCCAGCGCATGCCACTGATTAGGGGTTGCGATGATGAGAGCGTCAACCTGCCGGTCATCCAGGATCCTTCTGAAATCCTTTACCAGCTTGGGATTGTCTCCAGAAGTCGAATCAACAACTTCGACCGCACGCTCAAAGCGCGATCCGTCGACATCGCAAAGATAGGCGATTGTCACATCCGACCTGGCCGCCAAACGCTCGGTAAGACGCGTGCCGCGTCCACCGATTCCCATGACTCCAAGGGTAACCTTATCATTGGGTGAGACAGCTCTCTTAGAAGAGGATGCTGCGATCATTGTTGCAGCACCAAGCGAGCCGCCCAAGAATTGCCGCCGTCCTATGGTTTTCATTGATTGTGCCTCCTTCGTATATTGTTGCCACCTGATAGACTTCAGTCAGGCCTTTGCTCGCACCCGACCGAACAAGCTAAACGTGAAAGACCGTAAAGTCAGTGTCTCCTCCTTAAGCATCGTCAAAATTTGAATTACCAGGGAGTTTATCCCAGGGAGAGCCGCGGATCAACCAGTCGAATTCAGTAGTAGATTTTTTATACCGGATCACTGGTTGCGCTTGTGGAGCGTTTCCGACAGAGATTTCAACTTTTTATTGATCTGCTTCTGCTTTCGAGTCAGGTAGAGCAGGTAAGAGAAAAGAATTGTCCAGATGACGACATAGCCTGCAAAAAGGTAAGCATTCATACTCGCTCGACCCTCTCTTCCAGCAGTCTTTGGCCAACTTCTTCTGCCAGGCTGGAATTTAAACGCATGGCCATCCTCAGCATCAGTAAGCTTAGGTAGAGAAGCGTGAAGGTGATGACTGAGACGACCAAAGCATGAATCATCTCGGGCTCCAATTGCGCTCCCGTTCCGGTGATGACGAGGGGATGGATCGTCCTCCACCAGCGAATCGAGAACCACACAATGGGCACATCAAGAAAGCCGATGATCCCGAAAACAGCACAATACCTGTATTTCTTCTCTCCCTCCGGCAAGCTGGATCGCAGGATCAAATAAGCGATATAAATGAGCCATAACACCATGGTGGTCATGACTCGTGGATCACCCCATGGCCACCAGGTATTCCACACCGGCTTGGCCCAAATCGGACCCGTTGTCAGAACTATAGTAGTGAAGACCACTCCGATTTCGGCCGAGGCCGCAGCCAGGTGATCCCACCACTGTTTGCGGGTGATCAGATAGGCTAGACCACCCAGAAACACACCGAAAAAAGCCAGAAAAGCGTTCCAGGCTGCCCCTACGTGAAAGTAGAAAATCCGCTGTACCTCACCCATCACTTTCTCGGTGGGAGCGTAAAGGAAGGCCCCATAGAGAGCCAGAACCATTAGGAAATAAAGTGGAATCAATAACCAGCCGGTGATCCTAAGGTAGCGGGCTGCGGACCGCGTCAAAATGTGTTCAATCTCCCACGACATACTCAAACAGCAAAAAGCCAGCCGCCAGGAAAATGACATCAAAGCCAACCAGCAGCTGAATCGAGCGGTTTAAAGACTGCATCTGCTCTCGGATCAGTATTTCCTGCGTGCCACTCAAAGCAGCAAGGATTATAGGAACCAGGATTGGAAAAAGCAAAATGGGCAGCAGAACCTCTCGGGTGTGTATGCTGCTCACCATGGCGGCAAAAAGTGTTCCGACACCTGTAATGCCCACACTGGCAAGAACAATCAATAAGACAATCCAGAGAAGTTGACTGGAGAAGGCGAAGTTAAAAAAAATCACAAAAGCCAACAGAATCAACAAATCAATGATCACCAAGAAAATCCAGTTTGCCACAAGCTTCCCCAGAAAGAGGACCCCTCGATCCACAGGAGAAAGGATCATTCCGTACAAGGTCCCCTCCTCGATCTCCGTTTGAAAGGAACGGTTGAGCTGGATAACACCCGGGAAAAGCAAAGCCACCCAGAGAATCCCCGGTGAAGCATCACGAGTCGCTCGACTCCCCGGATCAAAGGCAAAAATAAAAATTACCAGGATGAGAAGAGCAAAAAAGAGAGTCGTCAGGAAGGCCTGCTGCCGAGATCGGTATTCGATCCGAAGATCTTTTTCAGCGATGATCCAAATTAATGTGATGTGGTTCATGTTCCGAATTCAGAATTCAGAATTCAGAATGTTGAGCCTGCAAGTCTGAGCTCAAGGACTCATTCTCACAAGTCAGAAGTCACAACTCACAACTCAAGGCAACAAGCATTAGAACCGTTGATCTCCAACTTCTCGATTCTGACTTCTGGATTCTGGCTCCTGACTCCTGGCTCCTGGCTCCACGGCCCGAAAGTACAGTTTCTCAAATTCAGATTTCTCGAATTCTTGGCGTGCGGCCTGGAAGACCAGGACACCCCGATGCTGAATCACGGCCCGAGTACACAGTGCAAGTCCTTCTCCAAGATTGTGTGTGATCAGCAAAACAGTTCTCCCTTCTTCTTTCAATCCCTCGAGGACCTGTGTGAAGAGACGGCTGCCATGCTGGTCCAGCCCCGTATATGGCTCGTCCAGTAGCAGCAGTTGGGGTTCGTGCAAAAGAGCGCGCGCCAAGGTCAAGCGCTGTTTCATGCCCCGGGAATATTCTCGAACCAGCTGATCCCCCGCCTGTTCAAGTCCCATCTTGGCCAACATCTCATCCGCCCGGTCCTGAGCATTCCCTATCCCATAGAGGCGCGCATAAAACAGCAAGTTTTCAAACCCGGTCAGTTCGTTGTAAAGGAGACTCTGGTGTGAGACGTAGCCCACTTGCTGGCGGTTTTGGCTGCTATTCTTTTGGGTGAATTCTATCGTTCCACTGGTAGGCTGCGTCAGCGACGCAATGATTCTAAGCAAAGTGGTCTTACCTGCACCATTGGGCCCAAAGATGGCCAGAAAATCTCCTGGATAAACCTCCAGATCCAGGTTCCAAACCGCCCTGATGGTCCCAAATGTTTTGGTGATTTGAGAAAGTCGTAAGAGAGGGTGGGATTGGGCCGGCATGGTCAGAATTTTTTCTTCTTCCTGGGTTTGCCGCCCTTCTTGTGGAGTGATCCGAGCCTTTTGAAAATTTCCACGGCCTGCTGCTCAAAGTCACTCTGGAGGGACTGGTAGTCTTGCCGAGACAACTTACCCATGCGAAAGTCCATATCAATGTCTTTGAGCGCCTCAACAACATCCTCTTTTTCTTGAACAGTTTTCTCCCAATCTGTTTTCTCATGCTCAGGCGCCCCAATTTCTTTTGTCTCGCGCAGAAGCGGGTAAGCAACATAAAGCACGGCACAAATAAACAAGACCGGAGCAATGAGTAAAGCCATTATCGTTTCAGTTCCCTGTCAAGAAGTCGTCGATATTTCTTATCGATTTTCGGAGGCACTTGTTGGATTTCCTCAGCAGGTCTATCTGGCTTGAGTTTCTTGACCACCATGATGATCACTAAGACACCCACGAACAGGCCGACGAAAGGAACTATCCAGACGAGTAGATTAAATCCTTCTGCGGTGGGAACGGCACGTACACTGGGTCCATATTTTTCTTCAAAATTTGCGTAGACCTCCTGCTGTGTTTTTCCTGCAGTCACAAGCTGTGCAATTTCTTGAACCAGCTCAGGGGCAAGTCCACATTCGTCCCCGCACTGTTTGATGATGTGCGGGCAGCCGCAGCTGCACATCAGGTTGCCCGTAATCTGCGAAACCGT
>JALLOL010000092.1 GCA_027717875.1 Acidobacteria bacterium AH-259-L09
GAAGGGTTTTGCTTTGCTCACATCCTTGCTTCTGCTGGCCATGCTGGCAGTTTTCTCTGTGGGGATGATCTACATCATCCAGACGGAATCTCTTGTGTCCGGCAGGGACTTGGAAAGCACCCAGGCATATTACGGGGCGGCGGCCGCCATGGAAAAGATGGTCGTCGACCTCAATGCGCTTTACTCCAGCCAACAAGTGCCTGCGGCTGCCGACATCCAGGCTCTGGGCGGGGCTTCGAATGTGCCTTCGCTTTCTGGAGTGGCCTACACCGAATACAGCTTCGCCGTTCCCAACACAGGTGGGGTCCCGGATGTCGAGATCCGCAACATATCCGCCGGACCCAATCAGGGATTGGTGGCCGACATTACCACAGTGACGCTCACTGTCACCGCCAAAGGGCTGGGTGGAGAAGTGGTGAGGATGACTCGGGACGTTGAGGTCGCCCCGATTCCGGCTTTTCAGTTCGGGGTCTTTTCGGACGGTGACTTGAGCTATTTCTCCAATGGGCTTATCCAGTTGCGAGGCCGAGTTCATACCAACGGCAACCTTTTTCTGGCCGCCGGTGAGACAAAGGATCTGGTCTTCCACTCTAGGATCACCGCGGCCAAGGAGGTCATCCGAGCTGAGTTGGCTAACGGGCTCAGCACAGCAGGTGTGGGTTGGACGCGCTCAGTAAAGATTCGCACAGCTCCTAACGGTTGTGAGGGAACTATGCCCGCCTGCAGAGATCTTCTATTAAGTGAAGGGAGTAAGATCGGTGGCCCTACGAGCACGGACAACCCAAACTGGACCAGCCTATCACAAAGTACCTATAACGGAATGATTCTCAATGGGGACACGGGAGCCAAAGCTCTGAACCTGCAATTTGTGAATTCCGGCGTACGCGCCATCGAACTCATTCGCCGGCCTCCGGCGGGCGAGGACCCCACCTCGCGGTTGAGCCAGTCACGTCTGTACAATCAAGCTCAGATTCGCGTTTTAATTAGCGATAACCAGGCAGAGCTTCCCGGCGGGGCCGGAGTTCGACTGGCGAACGTTGCC
This sequence comes from Acidobacteria bacterium AH-259-L09, assembly GCA_027717875.1. The sequence continues at coordinate 1,043 of JALLOL010000092.1, forward strand.
CCCTACCTGATCCTGATCCCCTTTCCTCCGTTTATGGTATATGGATTGACCAACACCGCTTTTGCTGAAGACGGTATTGGCACACCTCTGATTGATGGGTATCTCTTGGTCCAGGCCCGTCGGACCGGCGGAACCTACGCCGATGTCACCCTGGAGTGGCTCTACCTGGGGATTGCTCAGGAGAATCCCAATGCCATCTTAAAGTTTCAGTCGCTCCATGATCACGAGCCTGATGGTAGCCCCGACCACAGTAATACCGCCGGCAACCGTGACGATGGGGATAAGTTTTACCCCTTTAATCTCTACGACACCCGGGAAGGCGAGGTGCGTGACGTGGCCGGTCCGACCGACTGCGCCCTCGGCGGCATCATGAATGTAATAGAGCTCGATGTCGGCAATCTGCGTGGCTGGCTCACGGGCGCCATTGGCATCACCGGCACCCAAGTCGAGAGTGCCAGCCAGAATGGCTACCTTCTCTACTTTTCCGACCGACGCGGCATGCTTCCAAATGCCGGCGGAAACAAAGTTGGCGAGTATGGTTACGAGGACATCATCAACCCCGCAGATTCAACAGGAGCGCCCGATGGAATCCTGGACCCGAGCGAGGATGTTAACCAAAATGGTGTGCTGGATACATACGGAGCTGGCAATCTGGGAGATGGGTTCGGTGCGCCTAACGGGAATCCCACTACTCGAATCATCTGCAACGATGGACGCACGAAGCGTGTCAGCGGGGCAAGACATGCGCTCAAGCTGGTGAATGGTTCCCTGGGCAACCTGCCTACTAAAACGGATGGCAGCGGAGGGTTTACTGCCGCCAGCGAAAACCCTCTGTACGTCCAGGGCAACTACAACGCGAACAATTTGGGGTTTGGCGACCCCCACGCCGCAGCTGCGATCATCGCCGACTCAGTGACTTTTCTGTCAAACAACTGGGGAAATTGGCGAAGTTTTCAGTCTCCCACCAACCCGTTGTCTCGACCGGCGACCAGCACTTGGTATCGTGTGGTGGTCGCCGCAGGTAAGAACATGAACTGGCCTCACCCCTCTTGGACCACTAACCACGACTACGGACTCGATGGTGGACCTCACAACTTTGTGCGCTTTCTGGAAAAATGGAGCGGCCAGACCCTCTACTACAAAGGTTCCCTGGTGAGCCTCTATTACTCCGAGTATGGATCGGGCATTTATAAATGCTGCGATTCCGTTTACAAACCTCCGTCACGAAATTACTCTTTCGACACCGATTTTGTGGATCCCGCCAAACTGCCTCCCGGCACTCCCCGCCTCCAGGACGTCGTAAGCATGGGCTTTCGCCAAATTTTCACCTTCGACTAGTTGATTTTGCTATAATTAGCGGTGTAGAGGAGAACATTCCATTACTCCCTGAGAAGGTATGTCCAGTTCAAAAGAAACTTTTTCGGAAAATAAACTCGCCGATAACGGAAAAGCCGAATGCCAAATACCTTTTCACCTCGACCCCGACCTGATTAGAGATTTTCCTCCTGATGTAGCTCGAGATTTTGGGGTTATTCCCCTAAGTAAGATCGCTCCAAATACTCTGATTCTTGCTGCGGCTGAGGAAATGTCGGCGGAACGGTTGAAAGAGCTTGGGGAGCGACTGGACCATCCGATTCACATTGTTCCCGCTCCTGGTTCCGACGTGAAAGCGCTTGTGGAGGATGTTTTCGAAGAAGCCAAGGGCGACGGGAATTCAAACCAGGAGCTCGATTCAAGCCAGGAGCCCGATTTAAGCGAGAAGTCCGATTCAAGCCAGGCGCCCGGTTTAAGCCAGGAGCCCGATACAAGCCAGGAGTCCAATTTAAACCTGGAGCCCGATTTAAGCCAGGAGTCCGATTCAAACCAGGAGATCGGTTCAAGCCAAGAGGTGGGTTCAAGCCAGGAGGTGGGTTCAAGCCAGGAGGTGGGTTCAAGCCAGGAGCCCGGTTTAAGCCAGGAAGCGGACTCCGCCCCAAGGGCTTTGTCGCATACACAAGAAACTCAGTACAGCGATGAGCCAAAGAAACTGATCCAGATTCTCATCGACCTGGGTTTTCTGACTGAGGAGGAGCTGCAGGAGCATTTGAAGGAACAGGAGTCCAGAAACAAATCTCATTTTGACCTGTCTCCTTTCATTGAACCCAAAATCTTGCGCTTAGTACCGGATTCAGTGGCCCGCAAGCACCAGATACTGCCTTTGGCTGAGGTCGAGAGCGAATTGCTGTTGGCAGCGGGTAGTCATCTGGATGCCACAGTGGTTGCGGAGATTAAGCGAATTACCGGCCTACTGCCGAAACTCATTATTACTGATGCCGAGGAACTGAACGCCAGCATCAAGGAGTGCTATCGGCGTCGTCAACATTTGAAAGCCAAGGAGATGCGGCTGGGCGAGTATCTTTTGGCACAAGGTTTAATAGATCAAGGGCAGCTCGACACTTGCCTGCGAGAAAATAAGAATTCGAAGGAGAAACTCGGCGAGTTGCTGGTCAGGCACGGTTATGTGCCCGAAGAAACGGTTTTTAGCTATTTGGCGGAGCAGCTGGGATGCGAATATCGCCGCTTTTCCACCGGGGACATCGATTTGGAGCTGAGCAAACTGGTCTCACAAAGGTTTGCCGAACGCAATCTGGTGCTGCCCTTAGCATTAGACCACCAAACCAGAGTGCTCGAGGTGGCCATGGCTGAACCCTACGACCTTAGGGTGATTGACACATTGAAAAGTTTTGTAGGTCACCGCGGCTATCAACTAAAGCCCGTCTTATCCTCTTCTGCCAATATCAAGGAAGGGGTCGCCTATTTGTACAACTTCCGGGGCTTGATCGAGGATGAAGTCGAGATGGAAACACTCTCGGACGATCCGGAGCCTGATCGAAGAGAGCTGGTTGCCACCGAGGACATACCTAAAATCAGGCGCATCATCAATCAGATCTTATACCGGGCTGTTGTGGAGGGTGCCAGCGATGTTCACATCGAAAGCCTCGAAAACCGGGTCCGTGTGCGCTTTCGACTGGATGGTCTCTTAGGGGATCGCAAAACGCCAATCACCAAGGACACCATCCGAGCCGTGGTTTCAGTGTTCAAGGTCGATGCCGGACTGGACATTACCGAGCACCGGCGGTCCCAAGATGGCGTTTTCAAGATGCGCATCGGTGCGGATCGTTTTGTTGAGTTTCGCATCAATTTGCATTCCACCGAGTTCGGACAAGATGCCGTCATTCGAATTCTGGATACTTCAAAGAATCTGCTGCCACTCGACGCGCTGGGTTGTCCTCCCAAAATGCTGGAGCGTTACTTAAAGCTGGTCGAAAATCCTCAGGGATTGATCCTGTTCACGGGTCCCACCGGCAGTGGTAAAAGCACTACACTTTATTCGACTCTTGCTCACCTCAACAGCGCAGAGAAAAAGATTGTTACCGCTGAGGATCCGGTAGAGTATTATCTGGAGGGGATTTGTCAGTACAAGGTAAATGAGACGATCGGCAATACCTTTGGTGAATATGCCCGCCGATTTTTGCGCAAGGATCCTGACATCATTTTGATCGGCGAAATTCGTGATGAGGAGACTGCCGAGGCCTGTCTTAGGGCAGCCATGACCGGACACTTGGTTTTCAGCACACTGCATACGACCGACAGCGTCGGAGCAGTACAGCGGCTGCGCAACCTTGGGGTGGATGCTTCCACTGCTGCCGAAGCACTCCTGGCAGTGGTATCGCAGCGATTGGCACGGCGCCTGTGTAGGAAGTGCCGACAACCCTACCAGCCAAAGCCAACAATGGTGTCGCTTTTCTATCCGGATGGCCCGCCGGAAAATGGGAACTTTCTGAATGGTGCCGGCTGTCCTGCTTGCGAATATTTGGGTTTCCGAGGCCGGTTGGGTCTTTACGAGTACTGGGAGCTGAATCCAGAAGTGATTTTGGCAATAACCGGTGAGGAAGGGGATGTCCGTGGGGTGGCTCGGCGCTCCGGGCTGATGCCGTTGGTTGAGGATGGACTGCAAAAGGTGGAACAGGGAATTACCACACTGGAAGAGCTGCGCCGGGTTGTACCTCTGGACCAGATACGCGCTTACACAAACTACTACGCGAACAAGGAATAGTTCGTAGGGGCGGACCGGCGGCCCGCCCCTACCGAGCCCCGGCCTCACCCCGGATGATCGTGAGGCAACACCTATGAAGAAATCGGACACAGGAATAAGCCGACGAGGTTTCCTTCGAACCAGCGGTTTGGGCTTGAGCGGAGCGCTCATAGGGTCATCGGCCGTTTTGTCGAGCTGCGGCGATATAGAAAAAGAGGCCACACAAGCACCGGCTCCGGCACAAACGGTGGCCTCTGGCTACGGTCCCTTCAAAATGGGTTTCCAGAGTTATTCCCTTCGACATTTCTCTGCTCTGGATGACTTTCTGCGCGAAGCCAAGAAACTAGAACTGAGATATGTTGAACTTTACCGCGGTCACTTGGATCCTTCTGCAACTCCCGCACAGATCTCTGAAACCAGAGAGCGCTTGGCTGCTGCCGGGATACAGGCCAACGCCTTTGGTGTAGAACGGTTTACTTCCGAGCACGGGAAAAATCAGGCTCTTTTCGAGTTTGGGAAAGCGCTGAGGGTGACAAACCTGAGCGCCAACCCCACTCAGGACGCTTTTTCGAGTCTCAACAAGTTGGTCGAGCAATACGACATCCGCATTGCCATTCACAACCATGGACCTGAGGACGACACATGGAGGCTGCCGGAATGGATTCTGGAGGCGGTAAAAGATCTGGATGCGCGCATCGGTGCCTGTGCTGACCTTGGACACTTCATTCGTGCCGGTGTGAATCCGGTTGAGGCCATCGAAATGCTGGGCTCTCGAGTGCTGGGTGTTCATTTCAAGGACTTTGATGCGCAGGGAAATGATGTGGTGCTTGGCCAGGGACAGCTGGACGTGGCAAAGGCTCTTGATGCGCTGAAGAAAGTCGGGTTTGAGGGGCCACTTTCACTGGAGTTTGAAGGAGATAAAGAGAATCCCGTGCCCAAGATGCTGCAGTGCCTGGCGGCGATTCGTGAGGGGGTCAGAGCGTGAATTTCCAATTTTTGGACCCTCTTAAACTGGTCCACAAATCGGAAGAAAAATTGGAAATTCACGCTCTGACCCCCTTCCTGCTATTATTGTTGCTGCAGTTCCCGTTTCTGGCTGCACATCCACATCGATCACCGCGGGTCGAAGTCACGCCCCAGAGCGACCAGATACGCCTGGCAGAAGCGCAGCATGTCACGGTGCTTTCTTTGGACGGGAGGGAATTGACAAACACTTTCAATGCGACGGCGGATCGAACCCGCCTCGTCATAGTGTTCTCTCCAACGTGATCACACTGCCTTCGAGGGGCCCTCGAAACTCGCCAGATCCTGCAGCAAATGCCCGAAGCCAAACTAAAGGTGCTTGTCCTTTGGTCTCCGATCCGTGCCCAAGATAATAAATCTTCGGCGACGCGGGCCTCTGCTTATTTGGCAGATCCGCGTGTAGAACATTTTTGGGATCTGTGGAGTTTCGGGGTCAAAACATACACTAAGCAGCTGAAATATCCGCAGGGAGAGACGGCGTGGGATATTTTTCTTCTCTACAAAGAACGCCTGAAGTGGGAAAAAAGACCCCCCGAGCCCACTGTATGGCTGCAAAATCGTCAACTCTCCCTCGGAACAAAATACAGCCAGGATCTGCTGGCCGAAGAGTTGGGTAAACTACTCCGGAATTGAACCCAACGCGCTCGTGTGATGGGAGAAAAACAGCTGCTTTCTCGCTTCAAGAACCTGCTGATCTAAGAAAATCCTCGCTGAAAAGTTCTTTATCGTGTTAATATCGCCTTCGGTCTTGTAAAATAAGTAATATCCAATAAGGAGGAGATGGCTATGGAGAACATTGCCAAGGGGTTAGTTGGTGTTGCAGCCTTGGGCTTTTTGTTGGCGGTCGTGGCGGCCTTCACAGGCGGTGCGCTTATGGGTATTCCTGGTGAATCATTTTCCCGCGCTTGTGAGAATCTCGCACTGATTGCCATCGCCTTATTGCTACTGGGCAAAAAGGCTGCCTGACCGGCTGACCACCTGTAGGGGCGAGCCGGTGGCTCGCCCCTACGAACAACCGAAACGGGTCCCCTTTTGGGATACCCTCTACCGGTTCGCCCCTACACGTGGTCAGCAGCCACGAGATCTTCTGGTACTTCCACCTGCATGAGGAGGAGTGCGTCCGCCAAAGTCTTTCCCTGAGGGTCAATGCGCAGCGAGACTGTTCCACCGCCGCCCAGGCAACGGTGCAATAGAAAGTTCAAGGCAAGTAGATTGGGGAGCTCGAAGCGCTCCACCTCTCCTTCACAGATTGCTCCCAGGTAATCCTTGACGCGCTCCACGGTCAGTTCCTGGCTGATCCACTCGTAAATCTTTTTGCTGCGGGCCACTACTCCCACGTTACAGGTGTCTCCTTTATCTCCAGAACGGGCGTAGCAAAGCTCGATGAGCGGCACCGTCACTGAGCACCCTTTGACACGGGATTGGACTCCTGTTTTGGAAGGGGGTGAACCGAAAGACGATGGCGATGCTTGCCTGTGGGGCGGCACCCAGGGAATATGAAAACTCTTGCCGCTATCAAGCATGGTGACTCTTGGACTCACCTCTGAGGCGGGGATCAAACAGGGCCAGTAGGCCAGTATCTCCTCAACGCGGGGCCGCGCTCCCACGATCGCCACTCCGGGAACACTGTTCAAAATGAGAGAAGTAAATTTCCTGGCGAATGCTTCAACCTTTTCTCGATTCGAATCTCGCGCTCCTAATCGAAGAAGGATTTCAGGCGGATCGGATGGCGGAGACAGATGACGGTGGCAGGCACTGTGCCCGACCAGTTCTGTGCTTGTTTCCTGGAATTCCAGCTGCAGGCGTTTCCAAAACATCTCTGCCATGGCGCGGCATTTTTCAAGCGCATTGGGACCAACGACAATCATGGTGCCGTGGGCTTTGTAACCGCCGTGGTAGGAGATAGAGACCTTTAAGTGATCGGTGCAAGGTCGTCCTTTCACTCCAGAAACCTTTACCCGGTGATTTCCCTCGTCTTGCAGGACGATAGTGGAAAAATCGGCAATAACGTCCGGGGTGATGTAACGGCCAGGATCTCCTATTTCGTAAACCAGTTGAGAGGTGACCGTTTGGCAATTCACTAAACCCCCGGAGCTTTCATGCTTGGTGACATAAACAGTTCCGTCCGAAAAAAACTCCGCAATCGGATATCCCATATCGAGAAAAGAAGGAACTTCTTGCCAATCCGTCAGATTGCCGCCGCTGGCTTGCGCGCCGCATTCCAAAATGTGGCCCGCCACGACAGCTGCTGCCAGTCGATCCCAATCTTGCAGACTCCATTGGAACTCAAAGGCGGGAGGCGCCACAGTGATGCTGGCGTCAGCAACACGACCGGTGATGATCATCTCGGCCCCTTCTTCAAGCGCCTTGATGACCGGTGCTGCTCCAAGATAGGCATTGGCGCTTTGGACCCGCTCGCGAATGGTGTGAAGCTCCTCACCGGTTTTCATGTTCTTCAGGGGGATTGCTTTTTCCAGAAGTTGATCCAGACCATCCATGAGATTGTCGCCTTCAACAACCGCGATCCTGGCCTGAATTCCTAGGCCATGTGCGATCTTTGCCAGTTCTTCCGCACAACCGCGCGGGTTAATCCCCCCGGCATTAGTGATGATTCGAGTGCCTGTTTGCTTGAGGATGGGTAGGCACACACGCATTTGGTCCAGAAAGTCTGTGGCATACCCAAGTTCTGCCTTTCGGGAGCGCTGTTTTTGCAAGATGGACATGGTCACTTCGGCTAGAAAATCCAGAGTGATGTAATCGATTGGGCCTTGAGTGAGCTGCCGGTACAGGGCATCGAGATCATCTCCCCAGTATCCGCCGGCGTTTCCGACGCG
>JALLOL010000093.1 GCA_027717875.1 Acidobacteria bacterium AH-259-L09
GGTAGTGCTGAGTCTGGGCCACATGAGCCGAAGTCAGATGCGATATCGCCTTCAGTTCCAAAACGATCTTCTGATCAACCACAAAATCCGCCTTGTATTTCCCAATTGACTTCCCTTTGTAATTGACCGGAAGAAGTACTTCCTTCTCAAAAGCGACTCCGCGAATCTCAAGCTCGTACGCCAATGCTTTCCCGTAGACCGCTTCCAGAAAACCATGCCCCAGGTGCTGGTGAACTTCCAGAGCGGCCGCCACAATACCGTCAGAGAGTTCTCTGTAAAGTACTGTCATCTACAGATAAATAACGACGCACTTAGGGATTCAACGAAAAATTGTGGCGAATGAAGGAGAATTTCCATTCCTTTTGTGACAAATCCAACTAAAATCTCCAGGCGTGCCGAAGTCCTTGTGGCTGCCATCCGAAGGGAGGGGATGAAAATGACCGAGAAGAGTTATGGTCTATTGAAGGAGAAAAAAGGAATTATCTTTGGGCCCTTGAACGAGCAGAGCCTGGCCTGGCACATCGCACTGGCCTGTCATCGAGAGGACGCGGCATTCGCTATCTCCAATATCAAAATGGCTTTTCGCTTGGGTAAGGTGGATGAGCTATCCAGACTCTGCGGGGACGCGCCACTCATCACTTGTGATGCAAGCCGAAGTGAAGAGCTTGAGGTTGCCTTCAACGAGTTAAAGAATAAATTGGGCAAAGCGGATTTCATCGTCCATTCCATCGGGATGTCGTCAAACGTCCGAAAAATGCGGCCCTACCAGGATCTCAATTACGAATGGTTTCACAAAACACTGGATGTCTCCGCTTTGTCACTGCACCGGATCATCTCTCAGGCTCTCAAGGCGGATGCCATCAACGATGGTGGAAGCATCGTAGCTTTAACATACATCGGTGGCCAACGAACTTTCTCCCGCTACTCTGATATGGGTGATGCCAAAGCGCTCTTAGAAAGCATCGTTCGGAGTTACGGCTACCGTTTGGGCAAGCGTGGCATCCGTGTTAACACCGTCTCGCAGAGTCCAACGAAAACGACGGCCGGAACGGCGATCAAGGGTTTCGACAGGCTTTACGAATTCGCCGAAAAAATGTCGCCCTTGGGTAATGCCGGGGCCGAAGATTGCGCGGATTTCGTGGTGACCCTTCTTTCCGATCTGACCCGCAAGGTGACGATGCAGAACCTTTACCACGATGGCGGGTTCAGTTCCGTCGGGATCAGTGATGCCATACTGGAAGCACTCTACGGTCCGGGGGAGTAAGAGGAACAGCCAAGTTTCCAGGATGTCCTGCAGGCCATTCGACCTCTCTGACAAACCAAATCAGCACAGCACAGGCAAGACGATTAAGTGCGAAGAGCGAAACTGAAGTGCTGTTTCTTCACCCCAATTGCATCTTGATAAAAAGTGCTACCGCCACAACTAAAAACCCGACCGCTGCACGGTATTCCCGGTTTGAAATCACTCGTCCCCACTGAAAGCTGCCTGTATGGGACGGCGAAAACCCCTCAGGCAATGAACGGCTCTTCCTGGGACGCGGCCAAAACCGCGGGACGTGCCGGCAATAAGCCTCATACTCGCTCCCATAAGCCTGCAAGAGTTCTTCTTCCTCTCGACGCATTACCGGTAGGTAGATGGCAAAAAAGAGGACCAAGAAAACCGCCACCATCCACACTCGGGCTCCTGCCAAGGTGAAGCCAAGACCCATTAGAAAGGAACCGAAGTAGAGAGGGTTTTGGGACCAAAGATAAGGTCCGGAAATGGCCAGCTCTTGAAATTTTTTAAGACAACCGACGGCCCAAACGCGCATTGCGAGGCCGACAGCGGCCACAACGAGACCAAGACAGTACCAAGTGGGCCGGGGTTGTGCCACATACAAATACAGAACGGCGTAAGCAAAGCCTGCCGGAACCCGTAGTTTTTGTATGGTGGTCATGCCTGCTTCTGCCGCAAGACTCCCTGTGATTCAGTGATCTTCATCATCGAGTAATGTGAAACGCTTCAGTGTAGTACACCTTCGCAGGAGACTGGAAGAACACCAGAGTGTCGCAAAAGTTGTAGCGTCCCTTCTTAGAACGGACCAAGCGCACCCGAGAGAGAGATCTAAGCCGCTCTGAGAGCGGCCGCTACATTCGCACTGGTTTTGAAAACACCTTTGCGACACCCTCACACCAGAGGGGCACTACTCACCGAATAGTCCCACTACTTGAAAGGCCCACACCAGACCTAGCTCCTATTGCAGAACCTTAACGTCGTTGTATAATAATGGAAAAAAGTATAACGAATGGAGCAATTGGTATGGCATCAGCAACCGTTTCTTCCAAAGGATGGATTGTAATCCCGGCAGAATACCGCAGAAAGTATCGTCTCAAGCCTGGGGATAAGGTTCGTATCGTCGACTATGGCGGCGTACTGTCCATTGTGCCGGCTTTCGCCGACCCGATTCGGGAGGCTGCTGGGATATTAAGAGGCAAAAGCTCGCTTCGCCGCGCATTACTGGAGGAGAGAGCCAAAGACGGAGAATATGAAGAAGCGAGAACGTGAAAGAAATAACCCGGGTCTTCATTCTCGATAGTTTTGCCCTCTTGAGCTACCTGGGAGCAGAGCAGGGAGCAAAGCAGGTTCAAAGCCATTCTGCAAGCAGCGAAAGGGTGTCGAGCAGAGATTTGGCTCTCCATCATCAACTACGAAGAAGTCCTATATGTCACGGAGCGTAAACGGGGTCTTGAGGCGGCACACAAAGTCATCACCGCCATGACCAGTTACCAATTCGAACCGCCGACTGCGATCGGGAGATCACCTTTGCGGCCGCACACGTAAAAGCCCGTTATGCGATTTCCTATGCTGACGCCTTTTCAGTGGCTTTGGCACAGTTTCGACGTGGAACACTTGTTACGGGTGATCGTGAATTCGAAAAAGTGGACAAGCTTGTTGCCATTGAGTGGTTATCGGATTGAGACTGTTGACCCCGAAGTATTCCAAATATCCGGCCTCACGTGGCACACCAGTCCGGCGAAGCGAGAGTAGGAGCATAAATGTTACTCGGCCCTCCGTTTTCCACAGTTTCTCAGTGAAAATTTTCCGCCAGCATGATGTCGCTCTCGCTCTGCTCCGCCTGATTGTAAAGAATCCACTGGCCATCTGGAGAAACCGACAGCTGCTGGTCCACACCTCCCAGGTCTAGTGGTTTGATTGTGCTGAGCGGGACCACTTGCCGGTTGCGGAAGTCGAAAGATTCGATGGCGGGAAGGGGAGTTGCCGCTGTGTTGCGAAACACAATCCCCTCTTTCCACACCCCCCAACGGCTCTGGTGGACCCGCTCCAGGATGCGCACTTCTTCGCCACCTGCAACCGGAACCTTCCAGAGACCGTAAACGCCAGTCGGTTTCGTGTAGTAAACGAACTTCCCATCGGGCGACGCAAAGGCTTCGCGTCCTCCATTCTTCGTTACCTGTACCGCCGATGCTCCATCCGCCGACACCTTCCACACCTGCCAATCTCCACTGCGATTAGAGCCAAAGTAGATCCAGTGTCCATCTTTTGACCAACTCGGTCTCACATCAGCAGAAGTTTCTGTGGTCAGGCGGCGCGGCAATCCCCCTTCCACAGCAAGTAGGTAAATGTCCTTGTTGCCTTCCTGGGCCGAGTCGAAGGCAATCTGCCGGCCGTCCGGAGACCAGCGTGGGCTGCCTGCACCTCCAAAGAAAGTCAACTGCTCGGGATTGGAGCCATCTGCATCGCACAGCCAGATCTCAGAGTTCCCCGAGCGATTCGAGGAGAAGGCGATCCTTTTGCCATCCGGCGAGAATTGGGGGTGGTGTTCCTCTCTCGTGGAGTAGATCAATTTCTTAGGAGAAACGCTGGAATCGGTGGCGCGAGGTCCGGCAGTTCGCCAGATGTCTGGGTCCGGCCTGCTCTGAGTGTAAGCCAGGCGATGGCCCTGCCGAGAAACAACTGGCCAGTGAGCATCCTCTCCGATGCCCAAAGGTTTCGGAGCCCCGCCCGCAATGGAAATTCTCCACAAACGCCGGCTCCCCTCGCGATCGGACGAAAACACAATCTCGCGGCCATCCGCCGTCCAGGCCAGGCCCAAAACTCGCCGGTTATCGTGCGTCAGTGGCCGGGGTTCACCGCCGGAAACAAGCACCAGGTGAATGTCCTCCACGGCCCAGCTGGTCTGACGAACAAAGGCCAGAGTCTGGCCGTCAGGCGAGAAAGCGGGTTGGCGATCGCCCCTAGACTGCGCAGGTGGGAAGGTTAGTTGGGTCTTTTCACGAGTCTGCAACGAGAATAAGAAGACGCTTAAGGGTTCCGAGCGCGAGGCTGCATCGCTCAAGGTCAGAAATTCCCCGTCTGGAGACCAGTCCAATGTCCCTGTGTCGCCCCTATAGGAGGGCACCGGTACATCCGTTAGCTTCCGCTCCGGACCCCCCAACGAGGGAATCAAGAAAACAGCGCTGCGTTCTCCAGACTCGCGAATAAAAGCGATGTGACGACCGTCGGGCGACCAGACGGGATTGCTCTCGGAGGCAGGGTGGGTGCTCAGCCGCAGCGGTTTCCCGGCCCCGATCAGCTTCACGTAAATGTCAAAATTGTCGCCCGCTTCACCGTTCCAACTGAAGGCGATCTGGTTCCCATCGGGCGAAAAAGCGGGAAACCTTTCAAGGCCCGCAAAACTGGTGAAGGGAACGGTTTTCATGGGAGGCAACGATGATTCAGGGACGGGGCGGGAAAAATAAAACCAGGACAGGCCACCGACCACCAAGGCCAATCCGACAGCCGACCCTATCAAATGCCTCGGTCGATACTTCCTTAGCCCGGAAGGGGCAGCCCGGACCATGTCCTCCAGCAGTTCTCCCAGATCAGTCCCCACGTCATGGATGAGTTGGTAACGTCCATCCGGCTCCTTGGCCAGCATCTTTTTAACCGTGTGCTGAAGAAGTCCTGGAACGTCATCCGTGTATCGGGTCAGGGGAGGAGCGCTTTGGCTCAGGAGGGCATTGGCTGTATCCATCGGCAAATCCTTCCGGAAAGGATGAACACCGCTGAGCATCTCGTAAAGAACCACTCCGAAGGAGAAGACATCAGATCGAGTATCCACGTCTTGCCCTCGCAATTGCTCTGGAGACATATAAGCCGGCGTTCCCAACGTGGCACCCGTTTTGGTCAGACTGGCGCTGATGGTCTGCTCTTGACTGCCGATACCCTCGGCCGGCACCAGCCGCTTGGCGAGGCCAAAGTCCATGACTTTGATATGACCTTCGGGGGTGAGCATGATGTTCGAGGGTTTTAAATCGCGGTGGACGATGTCGTGCTTGTGTGCCGCTTCTAGAGCCTCGGCAATCTCCGTAGCTTTCCGGAGTGCATCCTTCAGAGCAAGTGCACCTTCTGCTAACTTGTCCTTCAGGGTCGTACCCTGGACGTACTCCATGGCGATGAAGTCTTTGCCGTCGGCTTCGCCAACTTCGTAGATCTTGCAAATAAAAGGGTGATCTAATGCAGCAGCAGACTTGGCTTCACGCAGGAAACGCTTTCTCGCCGTGGGGTCTTCCTGCATGAAGTCAGGCAAAAACTTCAGCGCGACTTTGCGGTCCAGTGAAGTATCCTGGGCCAGAAAGACCTCTCCCATGCCCCCTTCGCCGAGCTTCTCTAGGATTTTGTAATGGGAAACAGTCTGACCGATCAACGCTTCCTCCATTAGACAGGGAAGTTTATTTAGCCAATACTAAAGCTTCGGGTGTCCAAGCGCAACGTGAACGCAATGTCTTTTTGCCGAGAAAAGTCAGTAAATTGCCAAAGGACTCCGTAGCGAATGTTTCGCAAGTGATTACGACCGACAAATCATATCTCACGGAACGTGTCGCTTCCCTCCCCAATCGTGTCGTGCAACAAATTGACGCAGCCCTGCGATTAGTCCTAGCGCTCTGAAGTGGGAACAGGGTCAGGTATGGTATTTGGGGATTCGGTTTCCAGAAGTGCATGGGGAAATCCATGGTCTTGTTTGCGGCACGGTGGTGCACATCGCGACTGTTGTGATAGGCAACCAGGAAGCTGGAATCGAGGACAATCATCTACTCTATTCCGTAAACAACGCGGTCGATTTCCTCGCTGAGATGTTCCGTCCCCTTTGGATAAGGCTCCGGACTAATGTCGCGAAGGCTCTTAGCTCTAGTGTACCGATACGGCCTAGCGAGATAGCAACGAATAGCCTCGTTGACCAGTTCTCCAATTGTCTTCCCACAAAGTGCGGCGCGCGCCTTCAATTCTCGATAAATGTCTTTGTCCAGATTGCGAATGGTGGTATCCATGGAAAGCATTGTAACACTCCCAAGATAAGTACTATAAGTTATCGAAGTGTCCGTTTCCGGCACTCGGATAAGCCTGCCCCCCCGCAGCTTGGTTGAGCTTTTTCCCTGAAATCGCCACGCCCTGGCTGTTCCCAGTCGCGCGATTGTTAGTCTTTCAGGGTAAAGGAGACGAGAATGTCCCCCGAGGAGATGGCCACGTACTGCTTTCCCTTGGCAAGATAGGTGATCGGTGCGGCCCGCACCCTTCCCCCGGCGGGAAAGTGCCACAGATGCTGACCCGTTTTGGCATTTAAAGCCAGGAAATGCCCTTCATCTGTTCCGCCGAAGACGAGGTTTCCGGCAGTGGACATCAGCCCCGCGTAGGGGCGGGTGATCACCGGAAATTCCCAACGGATCTTCCCAGTCTGGGGATCGATGGCGCGGATACCGCCGTTGTTCGGCTCGCTCCGGATGCGCTTGTGCTCACCGCCCAGAAAATAGCTGCCCGGCTTGTAGTCGACATCAGCTGTGTAAAAGGTCTCTCCGCCCTCGCGGGCGGCGACATAGATAAGACCCGTGTGTGGGCTGAAGGTCGGTGAGTGCCAGTTGGCCGCTCCCGAGGCGGCGGGCCAGACGCGGGTTCCTGTCTTCGTGGGTGTTGTATTGGGCATGCGGATGGGCCGACCTTTGGCATCGATACCCTTGGCCCAGGTCTGCTTGGCAAAGGCCTTGGCCAGCAGGAACTCCCCCGTCACACGGTCCAGAACATAGAAAAAGGCGTTGCGATTGGGAAAGAGCATGAGTTTGCGCAGCCTGCCGCCGAATTCAATGTCAGCCAGAACGGGGACCTGGGCGGCATCGAAATCGTGCACATCGTGGGGGGTGAACTGGAAGTGCCACTTCAGTTTTCCGGTATCCACGTCAAGTGCCACTACGGAGTCGGAGTACAGGTTGTCCCCTTTGCGAACATCGCCATTGTAGTCCGGGCCCGGGTTGCCCGCACCCCAGTAGGTCAAGTTCAGCTCTGGATCGTAGGACCCCGTGACCCAGATGGAGGCGCCCCCGGTTTTCCAGGAGTTCCCTTCCCAGGTCTCATTTCCCGGTTCACCGGGACCGGGAACCGTGTAAAAGCGCCAGACGCGCTTGCCCGTCTCCGCATCATAGGCATCGATGAATCCTCGGATGCCATACTCCGCGCCGGCGACACCGGTAATCACCTTATCCTTCACGGCCAGGGGTGCAGTCGTGGCAGCATAGGCCGCTTTGTAGTCGGCCATTTTGGTTTTCCACAGCACGCGACCCGACTTGACGTCCAGGGCCAGCATCATGGAATCCAGGGTATTCATGAACAGTCGATCTCCGAGGATCGCCAGGCCTCGATTCACCTTTCCGCAACAGGCAATCACGTCGGGAGGATTTTGGTATCGAAACTCCCAGAACTTTCGGCCGGTTTCGGCGTCCAGGGCGATGAGGTGGTTGGGCGGACGTGTCAGGTACATCATGCCGTCCACGACGAGCGGAGTGGTTTCCACCTTGTGGGTTGTCTGCAGCTGGTAGATCCAGGCCGGCTGGAGTCGGCTGACATTGGCGGCCGTGATCTGGTTGAGGGGACTGAAGCGCTGCGCATCGTAGGTGCGCGAATAGGTCAACCAGTTGCCCGGTTCCTTGTCGGCCTCCAGGATTCGCTGGTAGGAGACTTGCTGACTGGCGGCAAACGTCATTGTGCAGGCCAGAGTCACAGTGAGTAGCGCTGTTTTTCTCATGGGGATTCCCTCAAAGTGTTCAAGTACGCCACCAGATCTTCGATTTCCTTTTCCGAGAGCAGCGATCCGTAGGCGGGCATCAAGGATTCTTTTGGCGCCTGGACTTCCCGCAGTTCACTTTTCCGATAAGCATGTAAGTTCTCGAAGATGTCCCTCGCTTGAATCGTGAAATCGTCTTCATTGAGTCGAATACCCTTGATTTGTTTTCCGTCGCGCGCGGTCACCACAACCGTCGGGTAGTTCCTCGGTATGTAGGCACTGGGATCGAGAAGCGAATCACGCAGAAATTTCACCGATCGTCGCAGACCTATGTCACTCAAATCGGGCCCGAGACTGCTTCCCTCTCTTCCCACGACGTGGCAGGTGGCGCAGGCCATCCTCTCGTAAACCTGTTCACCCGCTTCAGGGTTGCCCGACGCCCGCTCTGAAGCCCCGGCTCTCGCCAGTGACCGCACGTAGGCTACCACCTTCCACAAATCTGCAACGACCAGTCTCGAGCGCGGCATCTCGGTGCCTGGGATGCCTTTCTGGATCAGACGAAGGAGATCGGCATCGGTGCGGCTCAATCGATACTGGCCGGTGGTCAGGTTGATGCCGCGGCCTCCTTCACCGTCCCTGCCATGGCACTCGGCACAATGTCCCAGGTAAAATTCCCTTCCCTCGGCCAGGTCAGCCTCGGAGGTAGAAGGGTTCGTGTCCGGCAAGGTCTGACCCAGTACGGGCCACAGGGAAATGACGATCCAAACGATCAGCGTGATCCAGGCTTGCATGGTTTGCTGCAAAGATCTGCGTTCCAGTGCTTGGCGATTGTGAGCGAACTTCTCAGGCAGGAACTTCAAGGCCACATACCGGCCCAGGCGACTGTCTTCAGCCTTATAAACCACACCCATCCCACCGCCACCCAGTT
>JALLOL010000094.1 GCA_027717875.1 Acidobacteria bacterium AH-259-L09
GGTGCGTTGACCTTCGGGAGCCATCGAGCTAGCTGCTTCTTGACTTTGGCAAATTCGGGTCTATCGGCGAGATTGGTCCATTCCATCTCGTCCTTCTGGCGGTCGTACAGTTCTTCCGTGCCGTCGCTGTAACGTATGTAGCGCCATCGCTCAGAGCGCACCGAATGGTTATTACGCCCGTGAGTGGTTAACGCCGGCCGATCCCAGCTGGCACTGGGATTCTTCAAAAGCGGCAATAAGCTCTTCCCTTCCAGCCCCTCCTTGGCTCTCAGCCCGCAAACATCGATGAGTGTCGGATAGATATCGATCAGACTCACGGGGCGCGTACAACGTGCGTTTGGCTGGGTAATACCTGGCACGACCATCATAAGAACATTGTGTGTTGCTTCCTCCCACAGAGCGAACTTGCGCCAATGCAGCTTCTCCCCAAGGTGCCAGCCGTGATCGCTCCACAGGACAATGACTGTGTTCCTGGCGTAAGGACTGCGCTCCAGGGCGCCGATTAAGCGACCGACACAGGCGTCGGTGAAACTGATGCTGGCAAGGTACGCTGAAACAGCGTTGCGCCACTGGTTGTACTCTATGACGCGTTTGTGATCCCGACCCGGGCGAGCCATTTTTACACCGATGGGAGGAATGTCTTCCAGGTCGTCTTCCTTCACGTTGGGCAAAGTAATATGTTCGGGAGAGTACATCTTGAAATACGTTTTGGGCACGTACCAGGGTAGGTGTGGCCGGAAAATGCCAACGGCAAGGAAAAACGGTTCTTCGTGTTCTTTTCCCAGCTGTTTGATGGCCCAGTCTGTGACCTTCCAGTCACCCATATCTTCGTCGCCAACGTCAAGCGGGCCCCAGTCGAAATGTGCGGTGTTTGGAATACCGTTAAGAGGCCGCTTGGGCGGCACTGGATCATCCGGCTTTGTCTTTGTTTTTGAAGGGAAATATTCATGCCAGGACGGGGGGTCCGGATATCTTCCGTGAAAAATCTTGCCGCCCCCCATCACACGATATCCATGAGCCATGAAATACTGGGGGATTGTCTGGGCGTCGCGAAGAGCCGGTCTCCAGGGCTGACTGTTGAGGTAGACCCCTGACGTGGACGGCAATATTCCGGTTAGCAGACTAGCCCGCGAAGGGTTACAGGCAGGAGCCGAACAAAACGCATTCGTGAAGAGCACACCTTGCCGGGCAAGTCGATCGAGGTGAGGAGTTTGCACATCCGGGTGACCACCCAAACAACCGATCCAATCGTTAAGATCATCTATTGCAATGAAGAGCACGTTTGGTTGATCTTTTTCCCCCTCGATCGCAAAACCAAACTGGCCCAGCCAGGCTGCCACGGCCGCGGCAGCTAATAACTTGAGAAATACTCCCCTATAGGTTGCTTGTGCCATAAGGCTATGTCTCCTCCCTGGCATGAACGACCAACTTATTCACCGCTTCGCTTTGGGCTGCAGTGGATGTAATATTCTCACTTCGGTTGAAAACGATGACGAGGCTGAGCAAAAACAGCGCGCTAAGTCGGATCATGTGGTTCATGTCTTATGTTCCTTTCACTTTTAACCAATAGGACAGAGAAATACCACAGTATGAGCCGTGTTGAAAAAGAAAAATGGGTTTTTCTCAAAGGAGCACGAGAGCGATTCGACAAGCTACTTGAAAAACTTCCTCCCCTAGAATTCCAGCGTTCATGTACACTGTAGATGGAACTAATTAATTAGTTCGACAATGGAAAGGAGGGATTGACCATTAAAAACAGGGCTAAATCTATGCCAAAAGTCGTATCTGCCTTAACTGCCCGCACCCAGTTCGGCGAGATCATGCGGCGGGCCAAGGAGGAAGAAGATCGTTTTGTGGTCGACAAGCGAGGGGAACCGCAGGTCGTGATCATGGGCATTAAAGATTTCCTCAAAAACGTAGTCCCCGAGCCGGAAGTCTTAGCCGCCATCCGAGCGAAGGCAAAGCGCAAAGGCAAGAACAAGCTCATGATGCGGGAGATCGATCAGGAGATTGCCAAATACCGCCGGGAGCTCAACTAATCCTCAGGTATGGTCCGATTGAAGGTGGTTCTTGACACCAACGTGGTCGTTTCCGCGCACCTGAACGCTGAAGGCTATGAACGGTTTGTTCTCGATCTTGGGCTCGCCAGAAAAGTTCAATTGTTCGTCTCTCCAGAGATTCTGACCGAGTATGATGCCGTCCTACGTCGGCCAAAGTTTTCCATTGATCTGAAAAAGCTAGACGCATCGCTTACCCTGATCAAGGGGAAAGCAAAGACCTTTCGACCAAAACAGAAGCTCTCCATTACTACAGATCCAGGCGACAACAAGTTCCTGGAGTGTGCCCAAACAGCGAGAGCAGATTATCTGGTAACTGGCAACAAGCGTCACTTCCCCAAGCAATGGAAAGAAACGAAAGTGGTTAATGCGAAGGAGTTCATCAAGATCATTTCTCCCGAGCTGAAACGGTGAGCAAGAAGGCTGATACGACAACTAAAGCGAACAGTGCCGAGCTCTTTTTCTGTGACTGTTCGGGGCCCATTGCCCGCAAGCAAGACGTATGATACTCTTATAGCATGAAATCCCATATTAGTATTACCATCGAGCGGGAGCTGGTGAATGAGCTGAAACGTCTGAGCCGGCAACAAAGGCGCTCCTTGAGTAATCTGATGGAACTGGCTGCGCTGGAGTATCTGAGAGACAAACGGGTGACTAGAAGCATCCATACCAGTTCAGGCACTTTTCGAGGATCCTTCTCACGTAAGGACACTTATGAGAATAGATGAACTGCGGGGTCGCTTTCTGATTGACACCAATGTATTGATCTACGCGACGCTGGAGAGGGATCCCCGATACCGGAGAGCCCAAGAGCTGATCAAAAAGGGTGCTGACAACCTGTGTGAAGCATTTATTTCGGTCCAGAATCTGGCTGAAATGTACCCTAACTTGACGGGGCCAAAGACCAAGCCTCCTGATTCTCCTGAATTGGCTCGGAAGAAGATCAGCTCCATAGGCCAACTCCACTTCCTGGAAGTCCTGCCAACTAGTTACGAAGTCGTGACTACAGCGTTGGAGTTGTGCTGCAAATATGAATTAACTCTTCAGGATTATTTCGACATGCAGCTGGTGGCCACTATGCTTGTGAACCAGATCCCGACATTAATTACTGAAAACGACAAAGATTTCTCATTAGTCACGGAAATTTCTGCATGGAATCCTTTTTAGGTGCGGCATGCTCGGCCTCGCCATTCGCTCGAAGTTCGCGTCCACCAGAGGGCCCGATACGATACCATGCGAAAACACCGTCTCCAGAACCGGCCGGAATACAAAGTCACAAGCGACAGCACATAGCGTACGGAAAAGTGATTGTTCACACGCCGAACCCTCGGCGACCTGCCGATTTCTCACCGAGAAACCGGCCCTCGGAGTCGACGCAACTCTCCAATGAAATCCAGTTGTCTTTTGGGTGAGCCATGGCTTAAAGTGAAGCGAACCTGTGGCCCCAAAGAACGAAATCTCAATTGAAGCAGGACCACCGACGACCCGCCGTTGGCTGTGTCGGCGAATCGATCTTGAAAGGAGTCTATCGCATGCTTCCCTCGAGAAGAAGTTTCTTCAGAACGAGCCTTCTTGGACTGGCCGGTCTCAGTGCCACCCGTCACTTTCAGCAAGCGAGCGGCCAGTCCAGTTCTTTGCTCCAGGCGGACCCGCTGCACCCGGCAGCGGCTCAGTTTGACCGTCTTCCATTGCAATGGCACAAGCGCCAGGCAAAGATGCTGCGCGAAAAATGCGGTGAAAAAGATTGTGCCGCGGTGCTGCTTCGAGACCGTTGGAATATCATTTATTACACGGGGCTCTTCCACACCACCACGGAACGTCCATTCTGGGTGCTGCTCCCCATCAGTGAGGAGGCCATCTTCTGGTACAGCCCCGGGCTCGATCGTGACTTAGTCGACTCCTGGTGGAGCACGGACAACGAATACTACTTTGACTACTTACACAGCCGCAAGGCGTACCCCAACCGAGGAAAGGTCGAACAAGGGGAAACTCTCGATCTTTGGGAATGGATGTTAAGAGGCTTGAAAGAGCGGGGCTTTGCAAATCAGGTAATCGGCGTGGATAAAGAGTTGTCTTCACAACAGCGCAGGGCAGCTCAAACACTTTTGCCTCACGCTGCCTTTCGTGACATCAGCCAGATTTGCATCGACATGCGGATGGTGAAGACGGATGAAGAAATTGCCCTCACTCAACGCGCCTACGATTACTTCAGTAAGATCCATGCCTTTGCTCGCGATTACATCCTGCAACATGGAACCGATGCCACAGACTTCGATGTGAGTCATGCCGCCACCGAGTACGCGACGGATCTCATCCTGGCCGACATCCAGCACGATGGGAAACCTCACAGCGCCGTGGGCATTGAGATTGGTATCGGTTGTCGGACTGGAGCAGGGACTGCCTATCCCCACCCCAACCAGTTCTTTTACAAGAAGATTGAACGCGGAGACGCGCTTCAAGTCGCCGGGGTCATCAAGATCGGGGGCTGTGGAGGCGAATGTTATCGCTATTATCAGATCCTCCCCTCCACCGCCCGGCGCGACCAGGTCTGGCAGACTGTTACAGACACTGCCCTGCTCCTGCGCGAGCAGTGCTATCACGGTAATACATGCTCGCAAGTGGCCTATGAGATTCATAAGCTTCAGGTGGAGCGTGGAATGGAAAGGCTCATTTACCACCGCCCGGGCCACGGGGAAGGAATGGAGGGGCATCAGCCTCCCTGGTTGGCCTTGGGAGACTATACGATGCTGCGAAAAGGCATGACTTTTAGCGTGGAACCGGGCCTGTACGATCCGGAAAACGGTTTTGGTTACAACCCCAGTGACAACTGTTTGGTCTGGGACAAGCGTGGAATTTTCCAAAGCAGCGTGCCCTGGACCAAGCAATGGATGTATTTGAAACTATGATTTCTAGGGGAACCTCTGGCTTCTCATATGCCGAGTGGAAAGGCATCTTCTGTCCCTCTGAATTGCCTTCCCCGGCAGCCACTCTTTCCAATCGATTGCTTTTCCCTTATTCTTTTTTCGGGGCATGGTTTTTCCTCCTTCTAAGTTTTTTGATCAAAACTTTACAGAGATACCATGACCCCTTTTCCTTTTCCTACGCCACCTTCTTTTGTTTCATTTTAATTTCCCCGGCGGGCGATCGTGGTCAACATGCCATACTTGCCACTTAACCTTTCCACCAATGGAAAGGCCATCAGGAGAGGCTTCAGGATATAGTAAGGCAGACGGCTGCCGAAATGTGCTTCTGTCCAGTTAATCAAGCTGTACTTCAAACAGTGGATGTTTACTATTGGCGAGAAAAAGAGATGTTTGCAAACCCTTAATCCTTTTTCCCCCAGCAGCATTTCCAGGGGCTGAGGAGCGAAGTGGTATAAATGCCTGGGCACATCATCAAAACCGTACCAGTAGCGACGAAACAGGCGGGCTTGCAAGCTGTCCAAATTGGGAAGAGAGATAAAGATCCAGCCTCCCGGGCAAAGCAATTGATGGACCCGCTTGAGCACTTCACCAGGCTGTGGCAAGTGCTCCAATACGTGCCAGAATGTAATCACATTAAATGAGCCTTCGATAAGCTGATCGGAAAAAATATTCCCCTCGATCAAAGTGAGATCCTGGATCCTCTCACCAACCAGCCGAATGGTTTGCTGTGCCAACTCGACTCCCGTCTTATCCCATTTCCCGGGGTCCAGTGCCCACAGGAACTTTCCGTCCCCACATCCAACGTCCAGGATCCGCCCGCCAGCAACGAACCGTTCCACAAGATCAACTTTTTCTGTTTCCTTTCGCCAGGAACGGCTTCGCTGAAGTTTTCCCGAGAGAAACTCATCAACCGTCCGAGCCGTATCTCCCAGATAAGTGGGTGGGTAGTGCCGCTTAATTTCTTCTTCGGTCAGCAAAGGTGTGGTCCAGCCAAACCCGCAACCATGGCACCGGCGGATTTCCCACGTTTCTTCAGGTCTGTCGAGGACGCGGTCAAAGGCGGTAGTGAAAAGCTCGCAATCGTGGCACGAACAAACGGGACACTGCATCATCAACTGTACCTGGCATGGAGTGTACCGACGGCTTTAAAATGGACACTTCATTGCTTAGAAAACACGCTACACAAATAAATCCAACGAAAGAGCGTACTTATCCTAAAAGTCTTATCTCCACTTGTCCCTCCTTTATTTACGTCATGTACTCGTGTAGGAGCGCACAGGAGAGGAGTTATGTCGGATGTCAGTAGCATAGTTCTTCCCAAACTTTGTAATCAATCGGCGAAGGCCGATCGCTAGAGAATCTTTGACAATTCGAGTATTTGCCACTTCATAAGCAGCTCTCACAACGAGTCTATTTAGCCTCCGCGACGTTAGGCGGGATCTCGCCGGTAAGGGCTTCCAGAAACACCGCCAGGCTGGCGCGTTCCGGCCCCGTGAGAAAGCCCAGGGCCCTTATGTGTCGGGAAAGATGTGTGTTAGAGTTGCCGCCGCCTAGGTAGAAGTCGACCACTTCTTTGAGCGTCTGCAGGCTTCCGTCGTGCATGTAGGGTGCAGTCAGAGCCACGTTGCGCAGCGATGGGGTCTTGAAGGCGCCGCGGTCGGCGTCCTTCTTGGTGACTTCATACCGGCCCAGGTCAATCAACTCCCCCTGCTCATCAAGCCCTACACCAATGTTGTGGAACTTGTTGTCGGTGAACAGTCCAATGACGTGACAGGCCGTGCAGTTGCCCCTCTTCGGGTCCCGAAACACCTCAAAGCCAAGTTTCGCTGCTTCATTCAAGGCTCTCTCTTCACCAGCATAGAAATAACGGTCAAAAGGCGAATTGCCGCTGATTACCGTACGCTCAAAGGAGGCGATGGCTTTCTCCACCTTCTCATAGCTGATCGCTCCAGGACCAAACGCCTTTTCGAATTCTTGGCGGTAGGAGGGATCAGCCATCAGCTTTTTTTCCACTCCCTCCAGAGTATGGGCCATCTCTATCGGGTTTTGCACCGGGCCCTCGGCCTGTTTTTCTAG
Organism: Acidobacteria bacterium AH-259-L09; assembly: GCA_027717875.1. Next base: position 7,058 of record JALLOL010000094.1, read on the forward strand.
GTTCGGGGCACGCCCATCCCAGAATTGTGTGGTGTAGTAAGCGGCGTTAAAAACAGTAGGAGCATTTCGGGTGCCCTTCTGGCCGTGAACACCCTGCGAGACGGGTTTACCATCCGAGAAGCCCAACTCGGGCTTGTGGCAGGTGCCACACGCGACAGTGTTGTCCACTGAGAGAATCGGATCGTAGTAGAGCCTGCGACCCAGGGCGATGGTCTCGGTTGTGGGCGGATTATCGGCTGGAATCGGAACTGGTGGCAGCCCCAGTGGCGCTTCGATTTGGACAGGAGTGCCAATTGGTATAGCAGCCCCAGCCCGCCGCACTTGGACGCCACGTGGCCGCTCAGCCAGATAGATCCACAACACGGCGGCGAACAAAGCAATTACGACAATAGCCAAAAGGATCTTGCGTTTCATGGTTTTTACTTCATCTCCTCCTTCGGTTCCTGAAGCCTATATTAGCCAATCGTCAACTTTCCCGCCATCATTAGGCCAGCCCGGCCCCTCGGGTCGCGGAGGCACCAGCCTGTCGGCGGTGTTGCTCCTCGGGCAAGCCTTGAATGGAGCCGTCCTGTGGTGTCCGGGGAAAGACATGGCATCTGCCACCGGAGGGCTTGGCAATGTTTGGAGTCTTCTAAGCAAACGGAACATTATTGAAGCAGAAGCCATCACTCGGCGTCATTCGTCCTTCAGACTCAAGAGCCCAAAAGCGTATCAAAAGCACGCTCCCGCATTGTAAGATTAACCCCCCTGGACGCGGCATGAAAAAATTGTTCGTGCTTTATCTGTTGGTCGGGATGGCGGTTTTTCTTTCAGTCCTCTTCTCTCACCCTTGGGGCCAGAGCAGCGAAGAGGTGAGAAAGCTGAATCAGTTGCCCCTTCTGTTCTCGGAAGATTTTGAACAGGGAGCCGACCGGTGGCGACTCACCGATGCACAGGCCTGGAAAATCTTCGCCGAAAGTGGCAACCATGTCTTCTCACTGTTCCAACCAAGTAAGTACGAGCCTCCGGTCCGATCACCTCGTAATATTGCTCTCATCAAGGATCTGTGCGTGTCTGATTTCGTCCTGGAGGCCAAGATCAAATCTACCGCCCGGGAATCTGAGCATCGGGATCGGTGTTTGTTCTTTGGCTGGCAAGACCCAATTCACTTCTACTATGTCCACATTGCGACGAGAGCAGACAACGTCGCCAACTCGATTTTTATCGTCAACGCTGCACCGCGGGTCTCCATTGCTCGTGAGCGTACCACCGGAACAAAGTGGAAGGATGGCTACTATCACACGGTTCGTGTGACTCGGGACACTAAGGAAGGCACGATCGAGGTTTATTTCGATGATTTGACCCGCCCCATCATGGCGGCGGTGGACAGAACCTTCCTCGCGGGTTCTCTTGGACTGGGATCATTCGGAAACGACACCGGAAATTTCGATGATGTTCGCGTGTGGGGGATTAAGATAGCGCCCTGATCAAACCGATTTGAGCTACTACACGCCCTGGGCGACTTTCGCAGTTGCACAATTCAAAGCCGCCACAGCCGTACAACTAATCAGGGAACTCCTTCCCCTCTTTCCAGCTGTCTCCAGGAGAATTCCCCACAAGCACAGCTTCCTCTTGCTCTTGCTCTAGCTCTTCCTCTTCCGCCATTCCAGCTTCTACCTGTAAGTTTTCCAGGTCTTCATTAAGTTTTTGAAGCCGCTGCACCTTTGTCTTTAAACTGTGAGTCAATTGTCCCACCACAGCTCCGGTCAGGATCAAAAAACTGCACCAGGCCAGAATATTCATCCACAGGTCGAGCTGCCCAAAGCCTGGCATGAAACTGCTGGGAAAATAATAGACGTGAACGATCACCATCAAGGCAC
>JALLOL010000095.1 GCA_027717875.1 Acidobacteria bacterium AH-259-L09
CTTCGTGACGAGCCGGTGTGAGAAATGCGGGCTAGCGCCTGGACCCCAAGGCACCGCTCCATCTCCCGGCCACGTCCAAAAGTTTCAAGTCCTTGATGATCACTCTACGGTGATCCACATGGGGCTGACCCAGACGATCTCACCGTCCACCTGCTCACCGCGAATATAGTAATAAGAGGTCTTGCCTTTCTCAGCGCTGATGTCGCTCCAGGAAAACTCCACTTCCCGCTTGGCGGGTTTGGTGAAGTATGCGTAGCGGCCGTCCTTGACGATGTAGACGCCGGCGAAGGGAGCGGTGCCGACAAGCTTGACCTTGATGGTCGGAGCTTCCTCGATGGTGAACTCCTCGCCCATGAAGTGACCACTGCACCGGACGTCCGCCAGGATATTATCCGTGGCACCGTAAACCCGGCGCTTCTTAAGACCCTCCAGGATCGCCTCGCGGGTTGGTTCGGTGACCCAGAGGTTGCAGTAGGACATATGTGTGGAGACGTGGTCACTGGAGGCCTGGAATCCCAGCCGGTAGCCTTTGGCGAGGGCGTTGGAGACAAATCCCAGCGACCGCCAGCCGCCGATCGAGTCGCTGTCGGTGTTGGTCCTCGGCGCGCCAGGCATCTCGTAATTTTGACGGTCGCCCTGGTAGATTTCGACCATCGGTTCGACTTCAGGATCGTTGTCGCGCCAATCGGTTCCCATGTTGGTGCCCGAGGTGTGCACGGCGGCCACGCCATCGAAGGAGCGGAGGTACTCGTAGAGCATCTGCGTGTCGGGCGCGGGCTGGGGCGGCGAGTCGTCAGCGGTTCTCGGAAGCCGGGGAAGAGGGCGGATCCCGCGCTGGGCAAAGACGACGTTGCGGTGGCCCTCCGGATAGCGCACGCTGCGCTCGTAACTGAACATCGGAATGAACCGGCCGTCCAGAAGGAAGGCGTCCGTCATTTTCTGAGTCAACCACCAGGTGTATTCGCGGCCACCACCGTTGTCGTGATCACAGCAGCCGGCCCAATCCATGTAGGCAGCGTCGATCAGGTATCGCCAGGCGTCCATGATATCGCCGTCGTTGGCGCCGTCACCACTGATGGCGGTGTGCCGATGGAATTCGCCGCGGAGAAGCCGAAGCGTCTCGGGACCGCCCGGCGGCGTGTCCAGGGTCACGCGGTATTGCCTCATCATGGCGACCTGAGCTTTCTCCGCTGCGACGTCTTTCATGCCTACAGCCGGTTGCTCAGCTGCGATGGCGGTCAGACTGGGCTCGCGACGTTCGCTTTCGACCGAAAGTTCATACGTCATGAGGTCATAGTTGAAAGAATCGCTTTGTGCACCCCCTTTGGCCAGCCCGCTTTTCGAGAAACGGTGATCTGTTGTCGCCACCATCAGGAGACCGGAACCTTCCAGGCCCAGGAGGGCCGGCCGATTGTCCAGGATGCCGTCAGAACTCGGCACAAAGATCGGTCCTTGCCAGCCGCTACCGTCAAAGTAGGCTATGTTCTCGAACCACGTCGTGCCCAGGGCCCCCCAGATTCTTCCCCCAGCGTTGCGGTATGCAAGGAAGACGGTTCCCTCTGTGGTTGCAGCCAACCGGGGATGACTTGTGGACGGATAGAATCGCGGGTAAGATGTCGAACCCGACGGCCGGTTTTGCACAAGCTTGGGGTCGGGCTGCTCGGTGAAGGGGATCCGGATTCGTCCCCGAAACGGCTGCTTGTTCACCGGGTGTGCAGCGGAAAGGCGCTTCAGAACGCCGGCCAGAGAATCGGCGGTGCGGAAGTAGCGATTGCCCTGCAGGATCTTCACCCGGACGGTATTGCCCTGGTAGAGGCCTGAACCTGTCGTTTCATAGGCACCGAAGTCCTTTCCCCAAGCCGGATTGCTCTCCTCGTAGGCAACCCAGATCCGGTTTCCCGGGTCATAGATGACGCTTGGGCGCGCCTCGAACCTGTGCGTTGCGGCGATCGGCACCGGTTCCTGGATTCTGATCCCACCGCTGTAACGCAGTTTCCGAAGGTAGACGTCATAGTCGCCCTTGTCATAGGTGTCCCAGACAACGGCGACTTCGCCTCCCGGGCCGGCTGCGAGTTGTGGAGACCAGTCGCTGGCGCCTGAAAACGAAACCCGTTGCTCGGGGGAAAACCCTTCGCCTTGCTGGCGGCTAACCAGGACATCAAGGCTTCCACGGTATCCCTGCCACGCAATCCAGACCGCCCCTTCGGAATCCGTCACGGCGACGGGATAGAGATCGGGTCCGGGGTGGCTGGTGAGCCGGATCGTCTCCAACCACCGGCCAGCCTTGCGGCAGCGAGCGTAGAGGTCGAAGTTGCCCTCGACCTGAGCGGACCAGATCACCCAGATACGGCCTGCGCCGCCCACTGCCACAGCGGCGCCGAAGGCATCCTGCCCTTTCTCCGACACCGGTTCAGGGGCACTCCAGGTCCTGTCCAATCTCGAATACTCCATGAACAGCACCTGGTCACCTCCAGCGGACCGTCGTAAGGGCTCGTAGGAATCGGGTTTTTCCTGGAGCGGCCAGGGCCAGGCCTGCGAGCGATCGCCGTGCCTGAACTCGACGTAGGCAAGGTACACCTTTTCACCGGAGGCGGCCAGCGCCGGGAAATCCTGCTGCTCAATCGAGTCCGTGAGTTGCCTGCTCAGCGGCACTTGCTCCACCTTCACGCGGCCGTCGAGGAAGCTCAGGGTCTCGCCCCAGGGAGCGTCCCGGGCGGCAAAGGAGAAATTGCCTTGAGCCGTCTGGACTTCAAACCGGGCATCTGCATCCAGAATCTCGACGGTGACGTATACGCCGTTCTCCAACGTGGCAGCATCGGCGGCGCGCCTGTTTCCTGCCCGGGTCAGGTTGACACGCCGGGTAGAGAGCGTCCACCGGGTCGCTTCCAACCGGTCCTCGCCGGTCAACCGCCAGCCGTCAAGACCGACAACCTGAGCACCGCGAGCCCGGATAGAACCATCCCATCGATCGGGTTCCTCGTCGCCGATCCCGAACAGGATGCTAAACTCCGCCATGCCGTTTGCGGCAGTCGGCGGGCGCACAGGTTCAGACCGTACCTCTATCTGTCCGGGATTCCCGATGGTCACGAGCCCAAGAAAGGCAAGACTAGTCAGCCAGAAGATCCAAAAGGGGAGTGGATTCCGCATCGTCGATACCTCCTTCGATGTGCAGGCACAAGTCTATCCCAAAAGCTGGCGACTACAAAAAGTAAAAAGTTTTTCATAAAAGCTTGCTCACTTTGACAATTTATAGAAAGTGTGGCAAGAACAGAAGCGAAAATCGCCAGGGTTCAACAGTGTCTTCAATCTCGGGGGCGAGGCTTAATGTAGCATACGGAACACACGGACCCTGCTGTTACTTCTTCTTTTGGAATGAACAAAATACTTTCCTTCTTATTGCTTTTTTTCGTTCTGTGGACTTCAAGCAGGTGTAGTAACTCCGGCTCTTTGTCCGAGGGTTACAGGATTGCCGTCATTCCCAAGGGAACCACTCACTCGTTTTGGAAAACCATTCACGCGGGGGCTGTCAAAGCTGAACGAGAGTTTATCGATCAAGGAATCACGGTCGCTATGACCTGGAAAGGACCGATCCGCGAAGATGACAGGGAGCAGCAGATTCAGGTGGTGGAAGGGTTTCTCAGCCAGGGGATGGACGGGATAGTTTTGGCTCCATTAGATGATCGTGCACTGGTTCGCCCCGTGCAAGAAGCTTTGGGAGCCGGTATCCCCACCGTCATTATCGATTCAGCACTGGCTTCGGATGCCATTGTCAGTTTTGTGGCCACGGATAACGTCAGGGGTGGCGAGCTTGCGGCTGAACACATGGGCAAACTGCTTGAAGGACGCGGCAAAGTCTTGCTGCTGCGCTACCAAGAAGGCTCGGCTAGTACCCGGAATCGCGAACAAGGTTTTCTCCGGAAGTTGAAATCGGACTTCCCCGAGATCGAGCTCGTTTCATCGGGCCAGTACGCCGGTCCGACTCGAGACACAGCGAAGCGGGCATCGGAAAATTTACTCAATCGCTATGGTCAGCAACTCCAGGGCATTTTCTGTGTCAACGAGTCGGCAACTGTTGGCATGCTTCTCGCTTTACAGGACATAGATAGGGCGGGGAAGGTGGTGTTCATCGGCTTTGATTCCAACGAGATTCTGATTGAGGCGATACGAACGCAACAGTTGCAGGGCGTCGTCGTACAGAATCCATTTCGCATGGGCTATCTGGGGGTGAAGACTATGGTCGAACATCTTCTTGGCCGGCCCATAGAAAAACGAATTGATACGGGTGTGATAATGGTGACTCCGGAACGCCTCGACGAACCCGAAATCCAGACCCTGCTCTATCCTCCTTTAGAGCAGTACCTGGAATAAGCATTACCGCCTCATTCTTGCCCATGTCCCTTTTGCGACTCTCCAAGATTAGCAAACGATTTGGCCCAACAGTAGCTCTTGATGGTGTCGACCTGGAGTTACGGCAAGGCGAAGTCCACGCTCTGATCGGTGAAAACGGGGCCGGTAAGACCACTTTGATGAATATTCTTGCCGGGATTCTTCAGCCTGACCAGGGCCGGATGGAGCTCGAGGGCCGTCCCTATGCTCCTTTCTCACCGCTCGATGCACGCCGTCAAGCGATTGCCCTCATTCACCAAGAACTGTCCCTGTTTCCTCATCTAAGTGTTTCAGAAAACATCCTGATGGGCATGGAAAGTTCCCGATGGGGATGGGTCAATGGCGAGGATTGCCGCCGCAGGACGCTCCAAGTACTGGAGGACTTTCATCACCCTGAAATGCGTCCGGATCGCGCTGTGGCGGAATTGCCAATCGCTGCCCGCCAGATCGTTGAAATCTGCCGAGCCATTGCTGCTCAGGCACGCATTATTCTCATGGATGAGCCTACCAGCAGCTTGCAGCGTCCGGACGTGAAGCGGCTCTTTGAGCTGATCCAGCGCATGCGTGAGCAAAGGATCAGTGTCATCTACATCAGCCACTTTCTTGAAGAAGTACGTGAGATCGCCGATCGATACACGGTTTTGAGAGATGGACAGGGTGTCGGCACGGGTGAGCTCGGCTCAGTCAGCGATGAGAACCTTGTTGCCCAAATGGTAGGCCGTCCTGTGAAAAACCTTTTTCCACCCCGCCAGCAGTCCAAGACAGGGGGAACAGTTCTCCGGGTGGAGGATCTGGCTGCACCCCCGAGCGTGAAACACGCCAGTTTCGAGCTTCGACGCGGAGAGATTTTGGGGATTGGAGGATTGATAGGATCAGGACGCACACAAATGGTGCGCGCCATCTTTGGCCTAGCCCCGGTGGAATCCGGTATCTTGGTAGTGGGGAACAAAGCGGTTTCCGCACGGAGAGGGAGTCCCCTGTTGAGAATCGTCCAGGGGATGGGATATCTGAGCGAAGACCGCAAAGGTGAAGGACTTGCGGTTGCCCTTTCTGTGGCTGACAACGTCACGCTCTCGCGCCTATCTTCCTGTTCTCGCTGGGGTTGGCTCGCGCTTGACTGTCAGCGTCAAGAAGCTCAAGCATGGATAAGACGGCTCAATATCAAAGCCCGCACCCCCTCTCAACCGACCTGGACGCTTTCCGGAGGCAATCAGCAAAAAGTTGTTCTGGCGCGCTTGCTTCATCAGGACGCCGACATTCTGCTGCTGGACGAACCGACCCGCGGTATCGATATCGGCAGTAAGATTCAGATCTATGAAGCGATTACTCAGTGTGCCTCTGAGGACAAAGCAGTGCTCATGGTGAGCTCCTATCTTCCTGAGCTTTTCGGACTTTGCCACCGCCTGGCCGTGATGAGTCGTGGCCGGCTCTCGGCCACTCGCTCAGTCGATGAGTGGACACCGGAGACGGTCATGCAGGCGGCTATTGGAGGAGGAGAATAGGTAAAAGAGCTTTACTATGCTCGCTTCGCTCAGCAAATGGTTTGCTCGGTTTGGTCCATTTTTAGGGTTGGCTCTGGTCATCTCGATCTTTGCGCTGCTCAGTGACTTTCCAGAACAATACCTTTCCTTTCGGAACTTCCGTATTGTGCTGGCGCAGACCGTCATTGTGGCTCTCGGTTCAATCGGGATGACCATGATCATCATTAGTGGCGGAATCGATCTTTCGGTCGGATCGAGCATCGCTCTCACCAGTGTGGTCGCGGCGCTGAGTCTTCAACAGGGAATCCCGCCGTCTGTGGCTGTACTCCTAGGCATCGTTGTAGGTGCTTTCGTGGGATACATCAACGGGCTGGCGATCACAAGACTTCACGTCGTTCCTTTCATCGCTACCTTAGGCATGCTCGGTATCGCGCGCGGTGCGGCCAAGTGGCTGGCAGGCGAGCAGACCGTTAATCCGGCTGAGACGTGGGTGAATCAGCTTGCCGTCACCTTTCCCGATCCCGCCTGGCTTTTGGTGGCTCCGGGAGTTTGGATATCGGTATTTCTAGCGCTACTGATGGCGCTAGTTTTGCGCAACACTGTTTTTGGGCGGCGAGTCTTTGCACTGGGATCAAACGAAGCAGCGGCCCGCGCCTGTGGTATTCCCACTCAAAGAGTGAAGTTGTGGATCTACACACTGGCAGGTCTTTTCTTCGGGCTGGCCGGCGTGATTCAGATGTCTCGCCTGCGGCAGGGTGATCCGACTGTAGCGATTGGCACCGAACTGGACGTCATCGCCGCCGTGGTCATCGGAGGTGGCAGCCTAAGTGGCGGAGAAGGCAGTATCCTCGGTTCCATGATCGGGGCTTTGATCATGGCTTTTCTGCGCAACGGCTGCCAGCAGATGGGATGGCCCAACTACATTCAAGAGATCATCATTGGGGCCATAATTGTAGTCGCTGTGGCCATCGATCGCTGGCGTAGTTCGCGCTGACCTGGAATTTTTACTTCTCCAGCACCACCACGGCCACTGAATGCTCAGGCGAGTGGGTGATAGAAAGCCAGGCTTGTTGGGCGCCTGATTTTTCAAGAACTTCCTTGGCTTTGCCATAAAAAGTGAGCCCAGGCTTTCCGAGTTCGCCATTTGTGACTTCAACGTCTTTCCAGCGGATTCCTTCGCTCCAACCTGTCCCCAGGGCCTTTAAGGCCGCCTCCTTGGCGGCAAAGCGGCCGCTGAAGTGCTGATATTTGTTTTTCCGCTCCGTGCAGTAGCGAATCTCCTCAGCTGTAAAAACTTTCTGCGCCATGGTCTGGGTGCCTTGTAGTGCCGCGCTGATGCGGCGAACCTCAACGATATCAATGCCGATACCAATGATCATGGGTCTGTGTTAGCCTTTCAATTCAATGTTCTACCAAAAAAGTCTGGCACGAATCCCTTTTTTTGTGTTCAAAGAATTGGAAGAGATTCCCGGTCTTATTCACGCCTTTACGTCTCGCCAGACGGATACTGTAATGATAGATGCAGAGAGATCGGGCGAAGTCGCACCGGAAAAGCAACTCTTGCTGCAAACCATGGGTCTCAAGTTCAATCAGTTAGTCTTTTTACATCAGGTGCACTCGGATCGCGTCGTCACACTGAATAGCAGCCCTGCAAACGATTCTGGTCCTACTGAAGTGGGACCCGCAGACGGCGTGATCACAGCTCACCCGACGCAGTTTCCTATCATCCGCACGGCGGATTGCCTGCCGATTCTTGCCATTCTACCGGAACAAAGGCAAGTGTGTGCTTTACACGCGGGTTGGCGGGGAACTCGGGACCGAATTACGGTGCAAGGGGTTGGCAAGTTTCTGAAAATGAGCGAGGCATCTCCCGATCAGCTCGTGGCGGCCATTGGACCCTGTATTCGAAAATGCTGCTATGAAGTAGGACCGGAGATATGGGATCAGTACAAAGAGGCAGGGCACGATGTGGAGCGCTTCTTTATGGGGGGCCATCTGGATCTGGTCAGAGCGAACGTGGCTCAGCTTCAAGAGTTGGGAGTGAGTCAAATCTTGGACTCTGAGGTGTGCACTTGCTGTCGCAACGACTTGTTCTATTCCCATCGGCGAGAAAGGCAAGCGGGGCGCATGTGGGCCCTGGCGGGCTTTCGGTGAGGGGGTCAGGTGTGGCGCCCCGAAACGTAATGGCAAAACTTTCCGTGATCGTTCCCGTTTTTAATGAAGCGCCCCGCCTGCCATCATTTGTTGAGAGACTGACTTCATCCCCTTGCCCAATCGATCGCGAGTTTATATTTGTGGATGACGCATCTCAGGATGACACTTATACGGTCTTAGTGCGCCTTTCTGAGGAGTTTCCTTTTCGCATCATCAGGCAGAAAACACACCAGGGGAAGGGAGCAGCCATTAGGCGTGGCATTGAGGAGTCATTGGGGGCTTTGGTCATGATTCAAGATGCCGATTTTGAGTACGATCCGAACGATGTACCCACCCTTTTGAAGCTTCTTCTGGAGGATCGGGCGGATGTCGTTTATGGCAGTCGATTCAAGCAGAACGCCCCTCAGGTTCAGCGAACCTGGCACTATTTTGTGAATCGCTTCTTGACGTTGTTAAGTAACTTATTTTCTGGGATTTACCTAACTGATATGGAGACATGTTACAAGCTATTTCGGGCCGACTTGATCAAGAGCATGAATCTGACCTCAAAACGGTTTGGCATTGAGGTGGAGCTAACCGCTTATATTGCAAAAACTTCAGCCAGAATTTACGAACTCCCGATTTCCTACCACCCGCGGACGCGCTTGCAGGGAAAGAAAATCATGTGGAAGGATGGTTTTGCCGCCCTGTATCATGTTGTCCGTTACAATTTTTTCAGATCCTTCGATCAGAGCTTCAAAGAACTGCCTGAAAAGTACCATC
>JALLOL010000096.1 GCA_027717875.1 Acidobacteria bacterium AH-259-L09
TGATTTGCCCGGTGTGATAAGAGAAGTGCTCGACCACATGAAAGATGGCCTGCAGCCCTGTGACCTCGTAAACTTGAATGTGGTGCTTCCTTAAGAAAGTATCGAGCTCCAGCGAATCCAGAACCCGAACGGCCTGGTTAAGCGTCTGATCGAGCTTTTTCATTAGCTGATCACCAGGGATGGGCCCTCTCTCGGCAAACTCCAGATCTCGCTGACGGGTATCGGGTTGCTGAGCCAGCCCCGCAGTGATCCATTGGTGAACATTTCCGCACAGGTGAAGAATCAGATTGCCCACGCTGTTAGTGTTTTCGTTTGCTCGCCACCAGATCTCCTCATCGGAGAGCAGCTCAACGCAGCGGCCCACTTTGGGTAAAAAGTCCTGTATCAGGTGGTGCTTGGCCTGGTCGACCAAGGCTTCCGCCAGCTCGGCACTCATCTTCTGTTCCACTTTTTGTTGAGACGAGGTGGAGTGGAGGCATTAGCCGCATTCCAACTACTAAGGAAAACCAGACGGACTATTTTCTCCATCTTGGAGTAGTTAATTTTGTCCGGTGTATCCGTTGGCTGGTGATAGTCGGGATGCAGGCCGGTGTGAAAAAAGAGGGCGGGCACACCGTTGATCAGAAATGGCCAGTTGTCACTGCGACGCAGCAAGTTGATGGTGTTGTTGTTGTCATATCGAAACCTGACGTCCAAACCAATCCGCTGGTTGTTTTGCACGACCAGATGACGAAGATCTTGACTGCGACTGTAGCCCATTACGTTCACACTGTTTGCGTTTTCCTCGGCAGTTTGTTTCTCGAGGCCTCGAAAGCGCGAATTTTGAGGATCAGGGACCTCCTCATTTCGACCAATCATATCCATTTGAAACACAGCTGTGGTTTTCTCCAATGGAAAAGTCGGTCTTTCCACATAGTAACGAGAACCGAGAAGACCTCGCTCCTCAGCATTCCAACCCACAAAGAGCATCGAGCTCTTCGGTTTTTCTGAGCTCAGGGCATAAGCCTCAGCAACTTCCAATAAGCCGACTGTTCCACTGGCATTGTCATCGGCTCCATTGAAAACTTCTCCCTTGCGGGATCCGACATGATCAAAGTGAGCGCTCACAATGACCACTTCGTCCTTCAATCGTGGATCGGAACCAGGAAGGTAAGCCAGGACGTTGCGCACACGGGTTTCACTTCGAATGACGGCAGTTTCGACGGTGGCTTCCACTCCCAGCAATGGAAAACTGTGAGGTTGGTATCCTTGATCGATCTTTTTCTGAATCTTCTCCACGCTGGTTTTACTGCTTTCTACCAGTGCCCCCGCGATCTCACGGGAAACATGCAGCGCCGGAATCTTGACTTGATCACTCCAAAGTTTAAGGCTGTAACGTTCGCGTAAGGCATCTTCCGGCCAAACAGAGCGCAGCGTACGCGAAAAATTTGTTCTTGGGTGGTTTGCCTCGTCGGGAATGAAAATCGCGCCCACGGCACCGTGGGCTTGAGCATTCAGGATCTTGTAAAGCACCCTGTTGTACTCGGAGTGGACTAACCCGTCGAAGGGACTGTTGGGGTCCTTCTCACCCGGTTCATGATTCATCATCACCACGATCGTTCCCCGAACGTCGATTCCGTGGTAGTCGTCATAGCTGTGCTCAAGCGCCGTGATTCCGTAACCTACAAAAACCAAGGGTGCGGAGACCCTGGCATTAGCGGAGAAAGTCCAGGGGACAAAATCTTTCTTGAGTATGGCGATTGTGGAAAGGGGGGATTGGGAATGTTGGATTTCGAGACGGTTTGGCTCGGACAATTTTGCCTGAACCAGGGAGAAGTATTGAAAATAGCTGTCATTTTCGACCGGTTTCGTTCCCATCAATTCGAAACGATGAGCCAGGTAGCGAGAAGCGATTTCATTAGACACCGTATTGACATCGCGGCCTCGCATTTCGTCGGAGGCCAAAAAGTAGAGATGTGATTTCAGATCAGCCATGGTAATGCTTTCTATTGCCTCTGCTGACGGATGATCGGGGCCTGTAATTGCCAGCAGAACAGCAAAACTCAAAGCGGAAAAGGTTAGTAGAATGGCTGTCTTCTTCTTCTTCTTCTTTCCCATAATCAATTCGTTTGCGCGCGCGGGCCATTTTATCGGATTCTTCAAGAAAACACACGGGACAGGCACGCTATATCTGCTCTTGGATGCCGCTGTTAAAGTAAATAATGAGGGGTGAGTGTCTGCTCGCAGATCCTAACATTTGACTTACCAGGCAGATTCACACAGACGCTCTATTTTACCAATCGGCATGCGACGCCAGATAGTCGGTATTTGGTCTATGTTTCTCCACCTACGGCAGTGCAGGTGAAGTCTATCTCGTCCAGCTATAGCTCTCCTCCGAAATTTGAGCTTGATTCGCTGAGCGGTGGAATCGTCTCAGACAGATTATCGGTGCAAGGGGAAAAGGCAGTCACACTGGGCGTTCTTAGCGACCTGCTTAGTTCGATGCAACCGGCGTCCGTCGGATTATCATCGGCGGACTTGCTGCCTCTTATTTGCCTCACTACCAATCTGCTGATATACGTCCAGCGCACGCTGAAAGAGTGAGATAACTTCCTTCTTCCGCTCCTTGGTGGTGAATCGTCCCCGCTCGGCAACCCTGGCGATGAGCCTCTCGATCCAGTCGCGATAGAAGTGCACATCGGATGGTGAAACGATCTTTTGCTCGCCCAGGTAGACGTAAACTGGACTAGTGTGTGCGAAGGCTTGCTCATCGTTCAAAATGAGTCGATGCCGAGGACCGAGCGCCCTCACCGCTACCCATGAGCTGCGGCTCAACGCGATCTCTTCTTCAATTGTGAGGGTTTTCTTGCCCATAGCCGAACGTGAAATTACCGCCTGGCCGTTGGCCACGATTTCTACCTTTTCCAGTGGAACCTGAGTGCGCACTATGGCTTTTACTCGAACCTTCTGTGGGGAACTCGCTGGGAGCCTGAGTTCATCTCCTGGTTCTTTATCGTTCAAAGTAAAGAAAATTACCGGTCCATTACTGGCAAAGGTCCTTCCTCGTCTGTAATTTCGAGTCCACTCGCTGTATTCCATCTGATCTTCTACGTGCACGTAAACTCGTCCGCCGCCCGGCGTGTAGTGGTCGGCAACGTTGGTGAAGGAATCCGTGCCTGCGGAAATAGCCAGTCGGAATCCGCAGTTCAGCAAACGGTACCACAGCTCCATCGATGCCATTTCATTCGTGTTGCTAACCACATCTATGGCGTCCACTTGACCCAGAGCGACATCCACTGGCAGCTCTTTCGCACTGGCCGCTTCAAAGCTGGGTGCCCTGGCCGGATGCACGTAGGTTACAGCTCCATCCTGCCCTCGGGCGGCCTTGGCTTGGGCATAGTTCGGAGGATAATCTTCCCAATGGGGCGTATCGCCAAATCCCGTATAGAGGGGGTGCACGAGGCTTTTCAAATTGAAGAAGGACATGTGCCCATACATCCCACGGTTACGCATCTCCTCATTCCAGTAAATGATGAAGTTGGGACTACTCAGCCGGTGCGGCTTGCCCTCGAAGTACTGGATGTCATGAATAAAGGCTCCACCGCTGTTGGCCACCATCATGTTGGCGTTGTTGAGATCCTCGGCCAGTGCTGTGAGGCGAACATCCTCCGGTGAAATCACCTGATGATGCGGTGCAGTGTAGTTGGCGTGAATGTGGGCGTCGGCGGAATACCACCCTTTGGCCGCCATATTTTCCCAACGCTTTAGCCGGATCTGGACTTCCTTCTCCTGACCTGGCTGCAGATTGATCTGCCGGCTCGTGAGTTCGTATTCAGGCCCACGCGTAGCCTCTATCAAGGTGGACCCGCTGGGCAGTTCAATCTCGAAAGACCCTTCAGTGTGAAAGTAGTATTCCGCGCTCATGGCAGTGATGCGACTGATGCTTCCTGGTGGCGCGTAGGCCAGACCGTCGGAAGCAGTCAGGTACAACCGAGCCGCGGTGGGTCTCCCCTTCTCATCGAGCAAACGGACTCGCAGGTTCACCGGTGGCCGCACGTCGAAGACGATGTCGGCCTGCACCTCCCGTTCACCTGCGCTCAGCAGCAGCTGGCCCTTGGTTAATCCTGGTTTGCTCTCAACCACTCTCAAAAAATAGCCGGCCGCACTCTTGGCCTTCACTTCAGAGGGTGGAAAAGCGCTTGCCATCGAGTTTCCAATGAAGCGAGCCTCCACTCGAATGCTCTGCTTCTTCAAATTCTCGACAATCAGCGGAAGATTGAAGGTATGGCCCGCGGCTAAAACAAACTGCCGGGGCGCGTTGCGCCACACCAGCCCGTCCTCGGAAACTTCGGCTCGAAAAACGTCCGGCGTCCGTAGAGCAGTCATCTCTTTCACGCGGAACGTGAAGCGATCGCGCAGGGCTCGTATGGTTTCAGCATTAGCCCGCCGGCGCAAAAGGATTCGCGCCATGTCGCCGAAGCCAACCTCCCCCTCCACGTCCAGCTGTTCCAAACCATTGTGGTTCACCCAAAATGTCAGGTGCTCCTGGTCAGGCTGAGACCATGAGCGAGCGCTTTGCCCCCGCGTCAGTGGAGGGTACTTCAGCCAAGCCACCACCAACAGACCGAGTGTCAAGAGCATCAATAGAAGCCGCACCTTAAAAGTTGGCGAAGATTTCATCCAGTCTCCTCTGCAGATTTTTACACATGCTTTTGCTTATCTAAATAGTGAAAGTATTTGAATGACTTGTTTTAATAATTTCTATTGTGACACTTATCAAGACTCCGCAAAAGTTGTTCCTGGAATTCTTGATCGAGCAAATTGGGAAATCTTTTTCCAGGAGTTTCCCCAAAAATTGAGGCGTAATTCGCTCAACTGATTGATTCTATTACCTTAATGTGGATCGACAAGTGGAACAGGTGAAATTTTTGAAAAATGGGGAAACTCTTTGCAGGTGAAATGAGGGTCCCAACCGCTACACTAGTTGAAGGATTAAACCAATCAAATCAACTGGATGTAGGAGGGACCCACATGAATCATGGCAAAGTTGCGTGGAAGATTCGAGAGAAAATCGATGAATTTTCGGGGAAACTTTCCCTGGGACTGCCCAAGACAGCGCAGCGATTAGTTCGAGAAGTGCTCTATGGGGTGCAGTGTCGGGCCTCGGTGCGGCTCAGCGAGATCGCGCGGGCCTTAGAAGAGAGCACGTCTATGAAAAAGATAATCGAACGCCTGAGTCGGCAATTGAAACGGGGGGGATTGAGAGAAAAAGTGAGGAAGAACCTGCTGGAGTGGGCGGCGGGGCGCATCGACAAGGACACCTTGCTGGTGGTGGACCCGACCGATATCAGCAAGCCCTATGCGGAGAAAATGGAGTATCTGGCCCGGGTACGCGATGGCTCCAAGGGGGAACTCCGAGACGGCTATTGGTGTTGCCAAGTGGTGGGAGTCCGGCGCGGCAGTGCACAAGTCCTGCCTTTGTACCAGGAACTGTACTCCCAAGAGGCGCCGGACTTTGTGAGTGAAAACGAGGAGATTTTAAAAGCGGTGGAAGCCGTTTCCCAAGCCACGGGCGGACGCGGGATCTGGGTGATGGATCGAGGCGGGGACCGGGAAGAGTTGCTGAAGCCGCTGCTCAAGGGCGAGCACTCCTTTTTGATTCGCCAGCGCGGCGATCGGCATCTGATCTGTGGGCGAAGCCGAAAGAGTGTGGAAGAGATCGCCGCGATGTGTCGACTGCCTTATCGGGAAACTGTTATCAAGGAGACGAGCGAGGCCGAGAAGGTCTACCACTTGGACTTTGGTGCTCGAGTGGTGCGTTTTCCCGGTTTCGACCAAAAGCTGTCTCTGGTGGTGGTGGCGGGCTTCGCAGAGAAACCCCTGATGCTCCTCACTACGTTGCCGGTGACCCGCTCGCGAAAAAGCCTGTGGCGAGTCGTGGAAAGCTATTTGGCGCGCTGGCGGGTGGAGGAGACCATTCGCTTCATCAAACAGAGTTACCAACTGGAAGACATCCGTTTGCTGACCTACGAGCGGCTCCGCAATATGGCGACTTTGGTCATGGCCGTGGCCTACTTTGCCTGTGTGTACCTGGGAAAGAGCATCAAGCTGAGAATCCTGGTCCAGCACATTGAGCAGGCCGCCAAGCGCATTTACGGCATTCCGGAGTTTCGCTTCTATGCCTTGGCCGATGGGATTAAGCAAATCCTTTTCGGCCGTCACAGCGCGATTGGAGAGCCTCGACCCGACCCGAATAGCCCGCAGACTTTATTGCTCCCTCTGACGCTCTAAAAAATGGGGAAACTCCTGAATCTTTTTCCTATTGACACGTCTTTCCGGGCAGTGTTAACCTCACTGCTCGATCTTTTTAATCTGCCAGGGTGCGAACGCAAAGAGGGAAGCGGGTGAGAATCCCGCACGGTCGCGCCACTGTGATCGGCAAGTAACCTTCAGGAGGCGCAAAAATCGCCTGCCACTCCCGAAGCAGGGGGGAAGGTGCTGAAGGGAGCGTTTGAGCCGTAGTCAGGAAACCTGCCCTGGTCAGCTGATTCACAACTCTTCGCGTCGAAAGGGTTGGAAATCCTTCTAGGTTTTCCTCTCAAACCCATCTGACGCTTTACTGGGGTGACTTTTACCCGGGAGGGCGTATGTTTCGTTTTTGGATGGTTTCCATCGCCATACTGATGTTGTGTATTCCGGTCTTCTCCGAATCTATTTCGGGAAGAGTGACCGATCCCAGTGGAAAGCCGGTTTCCGGCGTTCGTCTCTTCCTGCTTCAGGAGGAGAAGTCTCTGGCCGGTAGCCTCACCAATGAGAGCGGCCACTACTCGTTTAAAGATTTAGCACCAGGGACTTATATTGTCTGGGTGCGGGAGCTGGGTTTCCAGCAAGAAAGGATTGAAGTACCCCTGGAGTCAGGCCAGGCGCTTCAACGCGACATCATTCTGGAATTGGAATTACTCGAAGAACAAGTGATCGTAACTGCCACGCGCACAGAGACTCCCACCAGCCTCTTGGGCAACAGTGTGACCATCATCACGGCCGAGGAGATGGAGGCTCAAAAAGCTACCAATGTGGCGGAAGCTCTGCGCAACGTACCAGGAATCAACATCTTGCAAATTGGGGGCAGGGGTTCCCTGACCACGATCTTCGTGCGCGGAGGCGAATCGGACTACACCAAAGTTTTGCTGGACGGAATTCCCCTGAATCAGCCGGGAGGCTCGATCGATCTCTCCAATCTATCGACGGCCAATGTGGAGCGAATTGAGGTTGTTCGTGGTCCTCAAAGCGCCTTATACGGCTCAGATGCCATCACCGGCGTGATCCAGATCTTCACCAAGAAAGGAAGTGCTGAGACGGCGGTTCCCGCTTTGGACTTTTTCCTGGAAGGGGGTACGTTTGACACGTTTCGAGGAGGAGCGGCGGTGAGTGGCGCGTTTGAAAGGTTATCTTACAGTGTAGAATTCCAACATTTGAGTACCGACAACATGGATCCCAATGACTTCTTTCACAACAACAGCTTCAGCGCCAATATCGGAATCAAAACCTCTGGGAATTCATCGCTGACTTTCGTGGGGCGCAGCGAACGAGGTCGATCCGGGGTGCCGGGGCCAACCGCCTTCGGGCCGCCCGATCTGGAAGAGTTCTACCGAAAACGAGATTTCCTGGCGGGAATCACCTGGAATCAGCGCCTTTCTGATGCCTGGCAGCACAGAATGTCATACTCCCAATCCTATGTGAACCAGCTCTCGGTGGATCCCGTGGACTCAGGCACCTTTTTTCCCGAATTTGAGGGGAAAAAAGCGCCTTTTCCTTCTTTCGATTTCCCCTTTTCTTTTTTGAGCGCTACTCGTCGACACAACGTGAACTATCAGAGTGACTTTTTCCTCTCCACTCATCTCCTGTCCACGGGATTTGACTACGAGGAAGAGCGGGGCGTGGTGGGCGAAGTGAGGGCCGATCGGACCAACTTCGGGTACTATGTGCAGGACCAGTTTCTACTTCTGCAACGTTTGGCCATCGCGGGCGGACTCCGGTTGGAGGACAATGGCAGTTTTGGCTTTGCCGCAACTCCGAGGGTTTCGATGGCCTATCTGCTCAGAAGCGGCGGATCCGATGAGTTTTGGGGGATGACCCGACCCAAATTTAATTTCGGCCTGGGCATCAAAGAGCCAACCTTCATTGAGTCGTTCAGTCCGAACTTTTTCTTTAAGGGCAACCCCGAGCTGGAGCCAGAAAGAACCAGAAGTTTCGAAGTGGGGCTGGAGCAAACGATGGCGTGGAATCGGCTGCAGATGGAGGTCAATTTCTTTCACAATCACTTCAAGGATCAAATCGCCTTTCAGACCGTGGATTTCCAAACTTTCGAAGGGTCGTTTTTTAACATCGGGGAAAGCCGAGCCTGGGGCGTCGAACATGTGGTTAAGGCACGGCCCGTTGAGAATCTGCAGCTTTTGGGAGGATACACCTATCTCAATACCAAGGTGCTTCAAAGTAGCAACCCCTTCAGTCCGGTTTTTCAGGAAGGATCTCGTCTATTGCTCCGCCCAACTCATTCCGGATTCTTGGGGTTCCTGTGGAAGTCCTCTCGCTGGACATTCAATACCAACGCCACTTTCATTGGCAACCGGGCAGACAGCGATTTCCGCGGAATAGGTCTCGCCGAAGTGGATGGTTACACAAAATGGGATCTTTCCGGCAGCTATCAAATCAGTCCGCAGGTTGAGCTATACGTGATTTTGGAGAACATCTTAAACCAGGAGTATTTTGAGGAGATTGGATT
>JALLOL010000097.1 GCA_027717875.1 Acidobacteria bacterium AH-259-L09
CCGCCGATTCAGCCGATGCTGATGATACGATTCAATTTACTAGCACAAACCTAGGCGGCGATGACTCGTTTGACATTGTCCTCACAGTGACGGAGGCGCCCTCGGATTTGTCCCCGGGCACAGTTGACTTTTCATTCACACTTGTGCCGGGCGCAGATACAAAAATCCCGAGGTTCGAAAAATCCGAGACCACACTCGCAGTCGTTACTATTCCAGGGCCCCCTCCCGAGGAACCGCCCCCTCCTGAGGAACCGCCGGACGAGGACAACGATGGTGTCGACAACAGTCTCGAAGATCGGGCTCCGAACAACGGAGATGGGAACAATGACGGCATCCAGGACAGTCAGCAGGACAATGTTGCTTCTCTCCCGAATTCGGTGAACGGAAGATATGTCACGTTGGCTTCACCGGAAGGAACCAATCTTGCCGCAGTTAGCGCGGGAGACAATCCTTCACCGGAAGATGTGCCTCTTGGCGCTAGTTTCCCAGTTGGCTTTTTCGACTTCAAAGTGACAGGAGTCGAACCGGATCAATCCACGACAGTCACCATCTTGCTGGCGCGGACAGCAAGGGTAAATACCTACTGGAAATTCGGACCGACCCTTGATAACCGGACGCCACATTGGTACGAGTTTTTGTTCGACGGAACGACGGGTGCAGAAATCCTGAGTGGCGGCATAATTCTTCACTTCGTCGACGGTGAGCGAGGTGATGGCGACCTGACCATTAATGGGCAAATTCAAGATCCGGGTGCACCCGCTTACGTTACGCCAGCGGTGGTTCCTGCTTCGCTGGAAATGAATGGGGCGAGTCCGGTCCTGAAAACCGCACTTCAGACACTTGCGAACACCTTTGTGGGGATGGCGATCGTCAACCCGAACAATAGCCCTAATGAAATCTCGCTTTCACTGGTAGACTCATCAGGCATCGAAGTAACCAGAATCGATCTTAAGGAACCGGTATCAGCAAAGGGGCAGACGGCGTTTTTGGCCAGAGAGGTGTTTGAGTCCGTTCAACCTGACATGTCCATAATCGTCCGCGGACGACAAGGTCCTATTCAGAGTTTCTTCCTGATTGGGGACAACAGCCAGAGGAGGCTTGATGGCCTAGCAGGAGAATTCAAAGCTTCCAAGCAGCTCGACTTTCCGATCGTCCACCAGGGGAGCGAGGTCAGCACTATATTTTTTGTGTTCAACCCAGACATCGAAAAGAGTCCCGGGGTGGCCTTTCAGCTCTTTAACCAAAAGGGGGAGCTAATTAAAGAGGTTTCATTAGCGATTTCAAGCAATGGATTTGTAATAGGGACGTTGGAGGACCTATTTGGAAGTGTGGGAGTGGTTCAGAATGGGTATGTGAGCGTCGAGAGTGATATCCCCTTGATGGGCTTTGAATTCTTGGCCGGACCCGACGATTTCTCGGCCCTGGCCGCGCAAACAGGAGAACGAGCTAAACGGCTATTCGTGCCCCATTTCTTTGTGGACAATCAGGGAGGAACAACCGAGATCCGTCTATTAAACAGAGACGCCAGTGCTGGGGTTGGCGTAACACTAAAAGCCTTTGACGACACTTCTAACTTGCTGGCAATGGCAGAATTTGAGGTAGCTCCGGGAGCACTTTTTGTGGGCGATATCCAAGAGTTGCTCAATTTGGACACAGCAGGACTGCAAGGGTCTGAAGTAATCACTGGTTACCTGCAATTGGAACTGCTGACACTCAGTTTAGGGGGGGCGTTGTTCGGCGGATCAGCCGATGTCATCGGTACAGTGAGTTTCACCGGAAATCGAGGAAAGTTCCGTTCTACTTTACCCATGATCAAAAGTGGGCGGACAGCGGCGACTTTGTTGCAAGTGGCCCAGTCAGATGAAGTAGGGATGTTCACGGGCCTGGCTATTTTAAATACGACATCGGAAACAGCTACTGTGACCGTCCGAGCGTTTGCTGCACGAGGTTATCAGACGGCGGAAACTCAGTTCGAACTAGCTGCGGGAAATCGAGTGGTTGATGTCCTTAATGGAGACAAGCTCTTTAGAGCGAAATTCAGTCAGGTAGGAGGTCACTTAGAGGTGACCAGTAGCGTCCCGGTAGTAAGCTTCGGCTTGTTTGGTGACTTCAAGTCGGAGTTCCTGTCAGCGATTGAAGGGCAAACTGGGATGATCCAGTGAACCACCCCCACTAACCAACTCGCCGCATGGGTTTACATGCTCAGGGTTTAGCATTAAAATATCCACGACGGGGGAACCAGCGTGCTCGGCAAAACCATCAGCCATTTTAAGATCCTTGAGAAGCTCGGCGAAGGAGGCATGGGGGAAGTCTATCGGGCCGAGGACACCACTCTAAAGCGAGAAGTCGCCATCAAAGTTCTCCCTGAGCAATTTACACAAGACACGCAGCGACTGGCCCGCTTTGAGCGAGAGGCCCAGCTGGTAGCCTCTCTGAATCATCCCGACGCTGCAGATCTTTGCGGCCTGGAAGAGGTACAAAGTGTGTGCTTTCTCGCTCTGGAAGTTGTTGAAGGCGAGACCGCTGGAGAGCATTGCCTGTTAAAGACGATCTGGACAATTCGTTTCCAATTGGCGAAAGACTAGAGGTCGGCCACGAAAAAGGAGTCGGTCAGCGTGAACTGTAGACATCAGCTATTTCAGGATCATCCCGAGTACCTGACTGCCCTTTGTGTGGCTGTTTCCGTTTTCAGCTTCTACTGCTTCACTTCACTGCCAGGGGGATTCTACTACGACGATATGGTTGCTTTGCCCGCTACAATTCACTTTTCGCTAAGCGACTTCCTGGGATACAAGCTGATGAGACCTTTGACGATTTTCACCTATTTTCTCAATTACAAAATAGCGGGCTTTTCCGAGATCATCTTTCACCTGACGAATATCACAATTCACGCCGCCAATAGTGCCCTTTGCGTGCTAATTGCTTTCTGCTTCCTGAGACAGCACTTTGGTGCAGCTTTAACGGGTGCCATTTTCGGATACCATTTTTTGGTCACTGAGGCGGTCAATTACATCTGGGCTCGCTCAGCGCTATTGAGCTCCTTTTGGATTCTCCTTGGTCTATTCGTGATCGCTCGAAAGTCGGACCCATTCAAAGGTCGCAAGACATTCGTTCTGGCAGCAATACTGTTGCTTGGTTTCCTGAGCCGCGCGGACGGGCTCCTGCTCTTACCCTTGGGCTATCTGGCGATTTGGATACTTGAACAGGACAAATGGAACGCTTGGTACAGTGTGTTCCTCATCCTGATGATAATCCTATCTGCGATTATCATCCAGCGTTTGGGCAATGATACGTCGGCGGGTTTTGACATCGGCTTTGGGTTCAAATCATGGTGCGTCCAGGCTCTAGCGGCGATAGTGAAGTACTTCGAACTCATTGTTCGTCCTGACCGTGGCAGCTTGTTCCACGTCAATCCTTCTTTGGGTCCCAGCTTGTGGGTGGGATTTCTGGCTGTCCTCATTATTGGTACGCTCTTGGTCTGGAAACGAGGGAACAAGCCGGTCTTGTATGGTGGCTTGGTACTTTTCGTCTGCGTCGGATTTGTGGTTGCAGTCCCTATTCTACAAGCTGTTGCAGAGCGGAGAGTTTATCTGGCTGTATTTGGACTGGCCCTAATGATTGCTTCTTTAGCTATGTCCGCTGTGTGGAAATATCGAGTCGTGTTTTGCATTATTTTGGCCACCTGGATGGTGGCTCCGGCCGTGCAGCGGAATCGAGAGTGGAGCAAGCCTCCACAGATTCTCTGGCGAGCCGAGGAGCTATACCCGAATGCAGAGGAAGTACAGTATTTGCTTGCCTCATATTTTGAGTCCATCGATCCCAAGCAGTCGGAAGTACATTACTCCAAGGCGATCCGGCTAAATCCTGACTTTCCCAACCTTCATTACAATGTGGGCACTCTCTATATGCAGCAGGGGCGGTGGGAAGAAGCAGAGCATGAGTTTCAGGAAGAATTACGGCGCAACCCCCGTTCTCCTGATTCGCTCAATAATCTAGGAATTGTTTACGCACAGAAGGGCCAGGTGCGTAAAGCTATATCGCTCTTCCGTAGAGTACTGCAGCTTCAACCCGAGCACGAGCGAGCGCGTCTCAATCTCAAGATTCTCTCACGCAGCAAGAGTGATCAAGCCAAGCAACCGGCTCCTTCCGACAAACGCGTGAAAGGACTCAGCTTTTGAGACAAGTATATCAGCTTGGTCAGGAAACTGGTTTAGCAGGAGCACTTAGATATAGCTGCGGCAAGGAACTCTTCAGGTAAAGTAAAGGAGGTGATAAACCTGAATAGACGCCGAATCGCGTTGAGCATACTCATTATCGTGCTCCTTGGATACGTGGGAGTTGTGCAGTTTGGACCAATCTGGGGAGAAGGCTTCCAACCCAACGTATCACTGACTTCAATTGAGACAATGACAGGATGGCTTTTCTCTGCCCCAACCGTACCTCTCGTTTCTCACTCTCCGCCTCCCCCTCCGCCTCCTCCACCAGAAGAAGAAGAAGAAGAACCACCACCGCCACCGCCGGACGAGGACAACGATGGGGTTGGCAACAGTCTCGAAGATCGGGCTCCGAACAACGGAGATGGGAACAATGACGGCATCCCGGACAGTCAGCAGGCAAATGTTGCCTCGTTTCCTAATTCAGTCAATAGCGAATTTGTAACGCTGGCTTCACCGGAAGGGACGAGCCTCACCGAGGTGAGCGCCATAGATAATCCTTCACTAGAAAATACGCCTTGGGAGGCTAGTTTTCCAGTTGGCTTTTTCGAGTTCAGAGTGAAAGGAGTAGGACCGGCTCAATCCACGACAGTCACCATCTTGCTGGCGCGGATAGCAAGGGTAAATACCTACTGGAGATTCGGACCGACCCCTGATAAGCCGACCCCGCATTGGTACGAGTTTTTATTCGATGGAACAACGGGTGCAGAAATCTTGAGCGGCGGTGTAGTTGTTCACTTCGTCGACGGTGGGCGAGGTGATGGCGACCTGACCATTAATGGGCAAATTCAAGATCCGGGTGCACCCGCTTACGCTACGCCAGCGGTGGTTCCTGCTTCGGTGGAAATGAATGGGGCGAGTCCGGTCCTGAAAATGGCACTTCAGACACTTGCGAACACCTTTGTGGGGATGGCGATCGTCAACCCGAACAATAGCCCTAATGAAATCTCGCTTTCACTGGTAGACTCATCAGGCATCGAAGTAACCAGACTCGATCTTAAGGAACCGGTATCAGCAAAGGGGCAGACGGCGTTTTTGGCCAGAGAGGTGTTTGAGTCCGTTCAACCTGACATGTCCATAATCGTCCGCGGACGACAAGGTCCTATTCAGAGTTTCTTCCTGATTGGGGACAACAGCCAGAGGAGGCTTGATGGCCTAGCAGGAGAATTCAAAGCTTCCAAGCAGCTCGACTTTCCGATCGTCCACCAGGGGAGCGAGGTCAGCACTATATTTTTTGTGTTCAACCCAGACATCGAAGAAAGCCCCGAGGTGGCTTTTCAGCTCTTTAACCAGAAAGGGGAGCTAATTAAAAAGGTTTTTTTACTAGCGATTTCAAGCAATGGATTTGTAATAAGGACGTTGGAGGACCTATTTGGAAGCGTGGGAGTGGTTCAGAATGGGTATGTGAGCGTCGAGAGTGATATCCCCTTGATGGGCTTTGAATTCTTGGCCGGACCCGACGATTTCTCGGCCCTGGCCGCGCAAAAAGGAGAACTAGCCGGAGAGCTATTCGTGCCCCATTTCTTTGTGGACAATCAGGGAGGGACAACTGAGATCCGTCTATTAAACAGAGACGCCAGTGCTGGGGTTGGGGTAAGACTGAAAGCCTTTGACGAGAGCTCCAACTTGCTGGCAATAAAAGAGTTTGAGGTAACTCCAGGAGCACTTTTTGTAGGCGATATCCAAGAGTTGCTAGATCTGGACACGGCGAGACTACAACAGTCTGAAGCAATCAGTGGCTACCTGCAATTGGAACTGGTGTCACTCAGCCCAGCAGCCAAGCTGTTTGGCACATCAGCCAATGTCAGTGGTGCGGTGAGTTTCACCGGGAATGAAGGAAAGTTCCGCTCTACTTTACCCATGATCAAAAGTGGGCGGACAGCGACGACCTTCTTGCAAGTCGCCCAGTCAGACAAAGTAGGGATGTTCACGGGTCTGGCTATTTTAAATACGACATCGGAAACAGCTACTGTGACGGTCCGAGCGTTTCATGCTCGAGGTTATCAAACGGCTGAAACTCAGTTCGAACTAGCGGCGCGCAATCGGGTAGTTGATCTTCTTAACGGAGAGAAGTTTTTTGGAGCGAAATTCAGTCAGATCGGGGGTCACCTGCAGGTAAGTAGTAGCGTCCCGGTAGTAAGCTTCGCTCTGTTTGGTGACTTCAAGTCGGAGTTCCTCTCAGCGATTGAAGGGCAAAGCGGTCGACCCTCAGAATGACACCCTATCGGGCAGGCACAATCAAGCAACATAGTGGCGATTTGGCTTAACGACCTTAAACGGCATAATCAGTCTATTTTGCACGACATTCAGATTGCCATGGACCGTGTGCTTTTACGTGGCCAATACCTCCTAGGGGCGGGAGTTGGAATCCTTTGAACGGGAGTTCGCTTCTTACTGTGGTGTCGATCTGGCCTTGTAATTGCTGCCTTTTCCCTTTCTAATTACGTTCTAATTTTTCCTGGAAGGACCATTCAGTAACCTGATATAGGGTAAACGGCCGACAAGAAACCGTGTTGCGACTCTCTCCCCGATTCATTCTCATTTTAGTTGTCCTCTGCGGCGCTCTTCCGTTCCTAAATCAGGCTTTTCATATCGACGACCGGATTTACCTCGAGATTGCTGACAATATTCTTAAAAAACCACTGTTTCCCTACGACTATCCTCCCATTTTCGAAGGCCTGATCACTCCCGATGCAGGCAGTCACACCCATCTGCCCTTGATTTCCTATTACTTGGCCCTGATCAAGCTGCTCACTGGCAGCGAGAAGGAATGGGTTCACCATTTGGCTTTTCTTGTGTTTCCTCTGCTGGCCGCGATGGGCTTCTACGACCTGGCTCACCAGTATGTGCGTTTTCGCTTAGCAGCCGCATGTTTGCTTGTGGTTTCGCCTGCTTTCCTGGCACTGAGCCATACTTTGATGCCTGATATTCCACTACTGGCTTTTTGGATCGTATGTCTTTCCCGCTTCCTGAGAATCGCCGACGATCGAGGCAGCAGCGTTGACTGGGTAATATGTGGACTTAGCCTTCTGGCAGCAAGCTTTATTTCCCTGTTGAGTGCAGGATTGGTTCTCCTAATGATGGCCCACCTCCTGATTGAACGAAGCGGTAAGGGAAGTCGATCTGAACGGGTTTCTTCAATCCTACCCATTGCTTGTCTCCTTGCCCTTCCGATCCTGCTTTGGCTGCTGTGGTATCTGCGTGCCTATCTTCACTACGACCGCTTCGTTCTCATTAATACCTTTCTCTATATGAACAAGCTCGGGGCATTTGAGGGGGAGTTTATGGGATGGAAGGGACTCGCCTTTGTCCTTCACCTCGGAGGCGTGTTTCTTTTTCCCGTGGCTTCGTGGTACGGGTTGGCCGGAAGACTGGGGGCTCGAATATTTCTTTTGATTTTCTTTGTGAGTTTCGTCCCTTTTCATATCGGGTCTGTGGGTTGGACTTGGCTGCAGGTGTTTCTCTTCGCTCTGTTTTTCACCTCGGGGCTAGTAGTGCTTTGGCACATTGCGTCTTGTTTCATTCCTTTGATCATGAAATCTCGAAATCACAAAACTAGGGAGGCACGAGGTCACGAAGCGCTGCTTCTACTCTGGTTTTTTGGGATTCTGCTCTCCTGTCTCTTTGTCTACCACGCCGGCTCGGTGCGCTATTCACTCTTAGCACTCCCACCCGTTTTATTGTTCTGGGTAATGGCCCTGGAGCGGCGGGTGAAGGATGTCTATTTTCTACGAATTCTCATCTGGTTTGGCGTGCTCGGGACCGGATTTTATGCTCTGGGCATTGCTTACGGTGACTATGAATTTGCTGGAGCCTACCGTAAGACAGCTCAAGAAATCACAAGCGATTATGCTCAGCCCCACCAAAATATTTGGTTCACCGGGGAATGGGGCTTTCGCTACTATCTGGAGAAAGCTGGATCCAAGGTCCTGGCTCGCACTGAAACGAGGGCCAAAACGGGCGACATCATAGTTAAAGCCTACGTGGCCACTCCCTGGGTCACCCTCTATGACGGAGATGAACACACACAGCTTTTGGAGCAGCGCCTCGTGCATGTCGATTACCCCGTTAGAATACTTGACTTTTCCTCTCACGCTGGCTTCTACGGTACCTACTGGGGAATACTACCTTTTAGTTTCAAAAGTGGCGAAAAGTGGGAGGTGCTTAATGTGTTTCGAATCAAAAAAGAAGTACGCGGGTTCAATTCCGGAACCGGAAAAGCACTGGTGAGGTGAGCTCGCGGTGCGAACCACCAGGTCTAAAGCTTGGGGACGGTCCACCGGCTGGAATGGGGAATAAATAGACCCTCCAGCATGGCTTGGGGAGTTTTCACGAGCAAAGGGCCGAGGAGATGGACTTTGATGACAGACGGTCGTTTACTGGAAACCTTCTTTCAATCCAGCAATGATTATATTGCTATTTCTGGCAGTGGCCATCGCCTCGATTCGCCTTCGTTCGCGTCTTTCGCGGGCTAAAAT
>JALLOL010000098.1 GCA_027717875.1 Acidobacteria bacterium AH-259-L09
ACCGAAGACAAAAATTGGCCCGAGCCGGCTTTCAATCCTTGCCGGTTACGATTGCTGACGCCGGCGCAAACGCGCGACGGCGCTTCATTGAATTTTTTACAGCCAATATCCGAAACAAGAACACCCGGGCTGCCTACGCACGAGCTGTCGGGCAATTTTTTGAGTGGTGCGAAGCTCAGGGCTTCCAGCTTGAGCATATCCAACCCGTCATCGTGGCGGCTTATATCGAACAGCACCCCGGCTCAAAGCGCACCATCAAGCAGCACCTGGCTGCGATTCGGATGCTCTTTGACTACCTGGTCACGGGCCAGGTGGTGCCCTTCAACCCGGCAGCCGCTGTGCGCGGACCCAAGTATGTGGTCAGGCGCGGAAAGACGCCAGTGCTCAAAGCCGAGCAGGCCCGTGACCTGCTGGATTCCATTGATACCGGTACGGTCGTGGGCTTAAGAGACCGTGCTCTCCTGGGTGTCATGTGCTACACCTTTGCGCGCGTCGGAGCGATCGTCACCATGCGCGTCGAAGACTACTACGTAAACGGCAAGCGCTGGTGGTTCCGCTTGCACGAGAAGGGCGGCAAGCGCCACGAGGTCCCAGCACACCACAATGCCGAGGCTTACATGGATGCTTACTTGGCAACAGCCGGCATTACCCAGCAGAAAAAAGGTCCCCTGTTTCGCAGCGTGGATAAGCACCGGAAGCTGACCGACAACCCTATGACCCGAACGGACGTGCTGCGCATGATCAAACGCCGCGCCCAAGCAGCAGGACTTCCCTACTCCACGTGTTGCCACACAGTCCGCGCCACCGGGATTACCGCTTATCTGGAGAATGGCGGGACCATCGAGAATGCCCAGGCGATCGCCGCGCATGAGTCTCCAAGAACCACCAAGCTCTACGACCGGACAGGTGATGAAATCACCCTGGATGAGGTGGAGAGGATTGCGATTTGAGCCAGTCCCAAGGACGTGGTGAGGCAGTTTCAGCAGAAATGGTGAGCGAGGGGAGTGAGTTTCAGAGGAAGTGGTGATGAAGAAACAAGCGCAGATAAGCACGATATGCGCCACACTAGCTATTTACTTGTCGATTCCCGGGCTTTTAATGGCTGAGGCTGTAGCCTCTGAGACCTCCAGCCAAGAAGCCTTACAGGAGAAACGAAGCATGGCAATAACCGATCTAGTAGCACTGGTAGCGCCAGTCAGCATACGTAGGAGAGGCAAACAGATCGCTTCGGCTTCTGGGTTCTTTTACAGCAGAGCGGAAGACCTTTTCTTCGTGACGAATCGCCACGTTGTAATCAAAGAGGGCAAAAACTTCTACCCCGACGAGCTATCTTTGCGCCTTCACACCGACCCTAATAACATTCGGAAAAATGACAATCTTACAGTTCCTCTTTATAAAAATCGGAAACCCCTCTGGTTGGAGCACCCAAAACATGGCCCCAAGGTAGATGTAGTGGCTATACCAATCCCGCGTGAGCGAACACAGAAGCGCTTTTTTATACGGGCTTTTTCAGCCCAGAACCATATCCCTAACGATGTTGTCGTTTCTATTGGCGAAGACGTCCTAGTGCTCGGATTTCCACTCGGTTTTCATGACCTGGTCCACAATCTGCCTATCGTCCGAAACGCCACCCTAGCGAGTGTTTATCCTGTTCCCTTCCAAGGCCAACCATTTGTTCTGATTGATTCCCGCCTTCATAGCGGTACCAGCGGTAGCCCCGTTATAACTAAGGAGACCGCCATTTTGAGAAAAACTGATGGAAGCACCGCTTTGTTGAGCGGAGGCGGAGCGACGTTCTTCCTCGGCGTTCATTCTGCTTCTATCGACGTAATCAACCGTGATCCAACTCAGGACGAGCCACTAGGATTAAACGTGGTGTGGTTTGCTTCTCTTGTCGAGGAGATAGTGAGTGGCTTAAGAGAACCGCATTAAGCCCCACCAACCGCCTCAGAATCGCCCGTCGGGAGGTGGGCAAGGACTCCCCCCTACCCTGCGGGGGATATAATTGGCGTGTGGTCTTGAAATAAATTCGATTACCTCAGAGCGAGCTTCCGTGAATGATGAAGTTTTGGCTGACACCGGCGGAACGACGGTTTTTTTAACACCTGGGATCCAGTGGGTGCTCACACCCCGTTTGCTGGTTGAAGCTGCCTTTCAAATCCCGATCATTCAGGAACTCAACGGCACCCAGCTGGTCTTCGCTCCCACGGCCAATGCAGGAATCCCCCTGCTATTTTAGGGGCCGAAGACCCTGAGGGCGAGCCCGCAGGACATCGAGCCGAAAAAAATGGAAGGATTTTCCCTTCAAGTGCATCCAATAGATAACGGACAGCAAAGTGCATCTCTCACACAGGAAAGCAAACCTCTGTTGGAGAAAGAAATCATTGAGCGTTGTCAGTCCGGGGATGAAGAGGCTTTTCGCGCAATCTTTGACCGCTATCAGAGGAAGATTTTTGGGCTTTGCTATCACTTTACCGGGAACGGCTCTGACGCGGAGGAGCTCACACAGGAGATCTTTTTGAAAACGTATCTTTCCATAGGGCAGTTCGACTTTCGCTCCAGCTTTTACACTTGGCTTTTCAGAATTACAGTGAACGAGTGCCTCCAGCATCGAAGAAAAAAGAGACCCCGAAGAGTACCCTTGGAGGAGCGGACGTTCTCGCTTTCGCCGTCGGAGAGTCTTCCACTTGATTCGGTCTTAAGTCATGAAAAGCAAGAGCAGGTTCGACAGGCGCTGAAAAAGCTACCCGGAAGATACCGGTTGGTCCTGCTCTTCAAGGAGATTGATGGACTTTCGTACGGGGAGATGGCGCGGATTTTCGGGGTATCGGAAGGGACCATCGCATCGAGGCTGAATCGGGCGCGTGAACGATTCCGCAAAGCCTATGAAAAGGAGGTGAGCGAGTCTTGAAATTGGCCTGTTTTTGGCTGCGCCGGGAATTATCGCCTTACCTGGACGGGGAAATCCCACCCCTCGTGGCGGAAAAAATCGGGAATCATCTGGAGCGCTGTCCAGAGTGTGAAAAAGAGCTGGAGGCACTGCAGGGTCCAGGTCGCCTCCTTCGTCAAATGGAGACTCCTCCTGCTCCACCCCATCTTTGGGAAACGGTTCTAAAGCGCCACCAAGGACGCGTGCTCAGCAAAGATCGAGAGGCAGATCGACGGCTGCTGCCACCTTTTCGTCCGCGATGGGCGCTGACCCTGCTGATTGTGGGAGCCTTTGTTGTCCTAACGGTGTTGCTGGTCCCCGAGCTCACCTTTTTGCGTCATTCCTCTCTGATTATCAACCAAGCCCAGGCCATTGATCTCGGTCTCTATCTTGATGAATTAAACAAAGGCTCTTCCTTGCGGACTTTCGATCAAAAACATCAGGCTGCTAGGGTGTCGGCGGACGAAGCCAGACAACAATGTCACTTCAGGGTTGTGATCCCTCAGTCTCTCCCCGGCGGTTACCGCCTGGTTCAAACAAAACTGCTGAAAAGCATATGCTGTTTTGCTACCCAAAACGATTATCGCGCCAATGGGACTGTCATTTACATTTTCGAACTTCCTCCTCAGCACCCCATTGACTTCGGCCGTCGAGAACTGATCCGCAAGATGGTGAATGGGCTGCAATACAACGGGGTCAAAGCGGAGAACTTCCAGGTGATGAACTGGGAAGGTTCCGATCTCAACCTCACGCTACTCGGAAACCTGCCCGAGGAGGAGCTAGTAAGAATTTTGAAATACCTGACGACCCAGGGAGAACAGGGTCAGCTTCACAGCTATTCTCAACAGAAAGGAGGTGCATAGCCAATGCGAAAGAAAGTTCTGATTGTCGTCTTGTTTTCGCTTCTGGCGCTGGGCGGTGCCACATTGGTGGCGGCGAACAGCATCATGGGCTGGGGCGCGAACTGCTGTGGTTCATGTGAAGTGAAGTGACTTCACTCCCGCCCATAGAGGTGCAGGTCTGGGCTAGCCCAGACCTGCACCTCTATTTCTAAAAAGCAGTATAGATGGAGAAGGAAATGAAGCATTTGAGTGTTTTTCTCATTCCTATTTTGGCTTGTCTCCTGGTTTTTTCCTTCGCCTTGCCACGGGATCCGGGCAAGGTGGTTCTTACCATCGAGGGTAAAGGGGAAATAAAGGGGATGGTTTGCGCGGGCTGTAAGCGCACGGTGGAAAACGCCCTCAAGAAGGTGGAAGGGGTGCATCAAGTGGCGGTGGATCTCAAAGAGCAGGAAGCAAGAGTAGAGTTTGACCCGGAAAGGGTGAAAGAAAAAAATCTGATCAAGGCTGTAGAAGAAACAAAGATATTTACCGCCAAGGTGAAAAAAAGAATAAAACAGAAAGGGTCATGACGGTTCGGTGGAGCTCCTTTCTCTTCATTCCTTCCAGCCGTTGAGAGGGCCGAAAATCCTATAGGACGGGTCCACAGCGAGAAGAGCTGCATTGGGTTTGTGAGTCATGAAAGTAAGAAGTACGACGAAGCGCCTTCTTTTAATTTGTATGGTGTCTCTTTTGCTGCTGTGCTTCGCCTTGAGCGAAAATGCGCGAGCTCAGACTGCCGGATCCGTGGAAACCATCCCAGTTGACAATACGGAAGCGAAGAACGATGGTCTGGGGTTTATGCCCACCTTTGAACTCAAGGACCTCAAGGGCAACGTCGTTTCGTCTGCCCAGTTTAAGGGAAAAGTTCTGATGATTGATTTTTGGGCCAGTTGGTGCGCTCCGTGCCTGAAAGAGATGCCTCATTTTCAGAAACTTTACGAGCAGTACCAGAGGCAGGGATTTGAGATGGTGGGTATAACCTTGGACGTGGATCCGGCGGATGTGCAGAAGGTGTTGGCGGAAACTGGGGCTCGCTACACGATGCTCTTTGCCGACGAAGAAGACCGGATTCAGGCGGCTTTTGGAGTTCAAGGGATCCCCAGCACCTTCATCATTGATCGGGAGGGGAAGCTCCGAGAAAAAATCGTGGGCTTTGCCTACAAAGAAGAATTCGAGGAGATACTAAAAGGGTCACTTGCAGATTCAATCAGTATGAGGAGCAGGTAAGAAGCCCACAGAGAAGGAGAGAGAAAGTATGAAGAGTTTCAAGACCTTTCTTGGATTGTTATTAGGGTGGCTGTGGATGACATCGGCGTATGGGGCCATTGAGTCGGTGGAGCTAACGGTCCATGGCATGACCTGAAATGCTTGAGCATTCGGGGTCCAAAAGACCCTGGAACGCCTGGATGGCGTTCGAAAAATCGAAGTCAACCTGCTGAAGGGATGGATCAAGATCCTACCCAAGGAAAATTTCCAACTGGATCCTCTGAAAATCTGGAAACGTGTGGATGACAGCGGCATCACCACGGACCGGATCGCCATAACTGCGCAAGGCATACTGGTGGAGGGAAAGGAAGGCGAACTTACCCTGCAGATTCCGGAGACGGAGCAGACGTACAGGCTCTCTGGGGAGCAAGCAGAAAAGTTGAAAGTGGAAGCTCAGGCTGGGCAAAGCGTCTGGACTTCAGGAGTGATTTTTCAGGCCCAGGAAAAGAAAGAGAAGCCTTCAAGGAGCCGTGTGCTTGAAGTGACTGAATACCAGATCCCTTAAGAGTGCGGGGTACTCCGGAAGATCAAGGCAGGGCAAAATCTGGTAAGGAGGAAACGTCTTCGAGTTCCGCTTAACTTAATTTTGGAGGAATTAGCCATGAGAAAAAGAAAGGCGCTAACTTTAATGTTTGTTTGCCTGGGATTGCTGGTTCCGGCGACTTACTGGGTTGCGCAGTCGGCGCAGGAGACTAAGACGGAAAAAGCAGAAGCGGAGGAAGAAGTCGTCATCTGCTTTCTGTGTGATGCGGCCGGAATGCCCATGTACCTGAAGGACACCATCAAGGTGACGTACAAAGACCGGGCGTACTATGTGTGCAACAAGCGTGAGGAGATGCAATTCAAGAAAAACCCGGGAAAGTGGATCTTTGCTATTGATCCCATATCCGGGAATAAGATCAACAAGCACGACGCGGTCATTTACAAACACAACGAGGTGGCTTACTTTTTCGAAACGGTCGCGAACCGGGACAAATTCAAGGCCAAGCCGGACAAGTATGTTGAGTGACTTCTGGAGCTGAAACATGCCGGAGGAAATCGTGAAGGATCATAACTGGCCTCATCCGTTGAGCGTGCATCTGTAGGGAGGGACTGTCGAACCGTTTAGGATGCGTCCCCTGGTTCCATGAGGGAGTGACATCCTCTTGACGTACAGGGGAAGTGATAGTGAAGGAAGTTGAGGAATTATGAAATCGAGAGGACGATCGAGCTTTTTTCTGCTTGGGTTCGTGATCCTGAGCACTCTGTTTTGGTTTTCGCGCTTTGCGGTGGCACAAGGGGTGAGTCCACAGACTGGGACCACCCTTTTTCAAGGGGGCAGCTTCCTGAACTTCAACTCGGTTTTTTTGGGTCGGGACAAGCTGCGGATCGATGGCCGGGAGGCAGAGGATCCACAGGATAGAGATGTTTTTGTCAATGTGTTCCCCATTAACTGGGGATGGGGGTTTTGGCACGATAACCAGATATTGGTTTCAGTTCCTTTTGTGAGGAAAGACCTCGACTTTACCGGACCCGCTGGGGATCGGATCACCGGGCTCGGGGGTAGTGGTGTGGGGGATATTTTGCTCTTATACAAGCATCGATTTCTTCGTCTTGACCGTGCGGGGGGAACAACTCAGGTAGCCTTCACCGTCGGGCCGAAACTTCCCACCGGCTCCAACGAGGAGCGTGATCAAGAGGGCAAACTGCTCCCGCCGTCGCTTCAACCGGGATCCGGTTCCACCGACGTGCTCTTCGCGGTGGCTGGCTCCCACGTCGTCCAAAAGTTCACAGTGAACGTAAGCGCCACCTACAAGCTCAACACAGAGGGGACTCAGGACGTCAAGCGAGGGAATCTGTTTGAGCTGCGCTCATTGATCAACTACCGATTCTGGCAGGCGCCGTATCCAGGACCGGAGCTGTGGTTGGGGCCGATCTTCTCCTATGAAGTCTTGCAGCGCGATCGCGTAAACGGCGTGCCGGCGCTCAACAGCGGGGGACGGCAATTTTTCACGGGTCTGTTCATCCTGTTTGACCCGAAACCCGATTGGCTCTTCAACTTCAATGTCGAATTCCCAGTCGTCCAGGATTTAAACGGGACCCAGTTGGGTCTCAAACCTCGCATCAGTTTCGGGGTCATCAAGCAGTTATTTTTCGGGAGTTAGTAAAACAGAGGTATTTATTTTATGGGCTACAAAGGCCATTTCGTTGGAGTGTTCGTGTTGGGTATCAGCCTCGCTGTCGGTTTGCCGTCGCTTTTTTCCCAATCCGAGAAATCGGAAGGCTCGCTTGAGGGAGTTTGGGCGGGATCCTGGAGGGCGCGAAAAATGGGGATGGGCAACCCGATCAAAATCGAATTCAAACGCCGGAACGGAAAGCTAATCGGGATAGCCCACGTCAGGGGTGAGTCTTACGAGCTTGAGAGTCTTAAGTTTTCGCCGGCAGCGAAAAAGCTATCTTTTGAACTTCCTTACAGCAATCCTGATTTGGGTAAAGACGTTCGTTACAAAGCACAAGTCAAGTGGGAGGGTAATACAATCACCGGGACGTGGGAACACGAACAAAGTGAAGGGACGTTTAAGTTGACTCGGCTGGCGGATACTAAACGAGAAGGAAGCGGCCCTTCTCCAGCAACTCAGTCGATTTCTGAACCGAGTTGAAGGTTCGCGAAACATTTGTGGCAGTACTATTCCAGGAGAAGATCTGCTTCCACGGATTGTTTTTCCGCTTTCACAACCGATTTCCGGTAGTCCGGCACTTAACCTTGCCTGTCCTTCTCGACTTTGTAACTGCCGACGAGCTATCCGGCCTTTCTTGGCGGAGGCGTTGAAAAGGACCACTCTTCACAGCGTATGCGAGGCCACTAACACACTCCTTCCGCTCGGTGGGAGAGGGGAAAGGGGCAGCCCAGCAGAAAATTCTTGGAAGTCATTGAGACCTTCTTTCGTGGTCTCGAGAATCGCGACAGACTCACTGGTCGAAGCATCAGGCACGTTTACACCGAGGACTTCCGGGGTTTTTCCATTCGCGTCGTCCCAGAAATAGGAGCAGCTGATATAGTGGCTGATGAAGTGATCAGGGTTGAGTCTGACCTGCTGGTTTCTATTCCCCTCCCCAGAAGGGTTAGAAGGCGCCTCCTCCAGGTAAGGGGCCTGGAAATGGTGGCGGAGATGACGGTACTCAACCTAGTCGGGTAGTTCCCATGGGTGTGGACAGAATCGGTGCTGATCTGAGCACCACCGCAAACATCGATGGAAGCCATAAAAGAGTGGATGTGGATATAGCTGTCCTGGAACAGGATCCTCGATATTATTACGGGATTGGTGGCTGATTTACAACGAGGACACCTGAACAATGCTCTTGAAAAAGCAAATTCCTAGTCGCGCAAGTCGCGCAAAATTTTTTCTTGGCCCTCCAGTAACGGGAAGCTTTAAACTCCGACAGAAAGGAGTAGTTAAAGTGTCGAATAAGGACTTGCTCATAGGGGAGGTGGCAGCCAAAACAGGCCTCAACCCCAAGACCATTCGATACTACGAGGAAGTGGGCTTGATCCCCAAGCCCAGAAGGAGGCACACGGGCTATGCTTCTGCGGGCTACAGGCGCTATTCGGGGCA
>JALLOL010000099.1 GCA_027717875.1 Acidobacteria bacterium AH-259-L09
GATGGGGGTTGCGGCCAAACTCTTTGTCGCTCGTCGTCGCCGATGCCACCACATCGACTCCTCCTCGCTTCGCGATTTCGGCGCGCAAGCTCCGTCGGCGATTGCTATGCTATTTAGGAATCGAGCCACTAAGATGCGAGCGGTTATCCAGCGTGTCGGACAGGCTAGTGTCACTGTCCAAGATGAAGTTGTTGGAGCGGTTTGCAAGGGGCTGTTGGTATTGTTGGCTGTTGAGGCCACTGACACAGTTGAAGACGTGAGCTTCCTAAAGAGAAAGATTTTGAATCTTCGGATCTTCGAGGATGAACAAGGCCAGATGAATCTTTCTCTGCTGGACGTGGAGGGAGAGTTACTGATCGTTTCTCAGTTCACTTTGTACGGCGACTGTCGCAAGGGAAATCGACCCAGCTACTCGCGGGCTGCGCCTCCGACCCACGCAGAGAAACTATATGAGGAGCTGATTGAGCAAATCCGATCGGAAGGGGTCACGGTGAGGACAGGAATATTTCAGGCCATGATGAAAGTCGCTCTGGTCAATGATGGACCCGTGACGCTGATCGTGGATTCGAAGAAGCAGTACTACTGACATCTAGGCGGCGCTGCGCGCCAACTTTACCGGCTCGATTCCTTCGAGTGCGCCCATCTCCAATTTGACGCATTGTTGCATAAATCTCTTCGGCGCGTCAGCTTGTCTCGGATCGCCCAGGGTGCCAGCATGAGGAATGACGCCGAATGAATACAGCTTCCGGTATCGAGTTCGCAACTGGCCAGACTACAATCGGGGGCTGATCGCCAGGGGTCGACTGACTATTTGCTTCGATGAGGACGCCGTCGCCGCCTGGCGGAACGCCGGCCCGCACAAGGGTCCCGGCGCTCCGAAGGTTTACTCCGACACGGCCATTCAGTGTGCACTGGTGTTGAAGTCGGTGTTTCATCTCAGTCTTCGAGCGACACAGGGCTTCGTTTCTTCGCTCCTGGAGTTGCTGAGACTCGATCTGCCGGTTCCGGACTACAGCACGCTCAGTAGACGACAGAGTTCCTTGGCGGCGTCCTTGGGCGTCGGTCCGAGCAGCCGACCTCGACACGTTGTCGTGGATGCCACCGGCCTGAGAGTCTACGGCTCGGGTGAGTGGCACGTTAGAAAGCATCGATCTGGTCGCCGCAGAGCCTGGCGTGGTTGCACCCGGCAAAGCCTCGCAGAGAATGCGATGTCGAGGTTCAAGACGCTGTCTGGGCCTAAACTGTCGGCCCGACGATTCGACAATCAACGGGTCGAGGCCATCATCAAGTGTGAGGTGCTGAATCGTATGTCAAGTCGGGGCATGCCTGAGTCAGTGCGAATTCGATAGCATTCAAACAGGACTGGGATCGGTGGGTGACCCGACCGGAATTGTGCAACAACGCGTTCCCATCACATAAAAACCAGCCACTTGACATATTCTCCCCAAAGTCTAAATATTGGGCACATTCATCTTGCGAAGGAGGTTGGAAAATGATTTCTAGATGTTTTTCGCTTGATCTGCGTCTTGCGTTTGCCCTCTGCCCGACACTGATCGTCTGTGTGCTTGGAGTGGCGGATGCACTCGGTCAGGAGAGCCAGGCGCAAGATACGAAATCGACGGTTGTGGAAGGGCAGATCGCACCGCGGTTGCAGAATCTGGGGGAGCACAAGTATCCGGTCACGACAAGTTCCCCCCGAGCACAGCTTTTTTTCAACCAGGGGCTCAACCTCGCCTTGGGCTTCAACCACAGCGAGGCCGGTCGTTCGTTCCGCGAGGCTGCGCGCCTCGACCCAGACTGCGCCATGGCCTATTGGGGACAAGCACTTGTCCTGGGTCCCAACATCAACATGCCGATGCCGTCCGAGGCGGAACCGAAAGCCTACGAGCTGATCCAAAAAGCCGTTCTGCTCAAAGGAAAGGCTTCTGAGAAGGAGCAGGCTTACGTAGACGCATTGGCAAAGCGGTACTCGAATGAGGAGAAGCCCGATCGGAAGGTGCTGGACCGTGCTTATGCTGAAGCTATGCGCAAGCTTTCCGAGCGCTATCCCGATGATCTGGATGCTGCCACGTTCTATGCAGAAGCGCTCATGGATTTGAGACCGTGGAACTATTGGAGCCGGGACATGCGACCCTATCCCGAGACAGTTGAGATTCTTCGAGTTCTCGAGTCCGTGCTGAAGCACAACCCAAACCATCCGGGCGCCATTCACTACTACATCCACACTGTTGAGTTCGCCCGCCCAGAACTGGCCGAAGCCGGGGCTGACCGTTTGGGCCAACTCGCGCCGGGGGCCGGCCACCTAGTGCATATGCCGTCGCACATCTACAGGAGGGTAGGCCGCTATACCGACGCATCGAGGAGCAACGAACTGGCCATTCTCGCCGACGAAGAGTACATTACCCAGTGCCGCGCCCAGGGGATTTACCCGCTCGTCTACTACCCGCACAACATCCACTTCCTGTGGGACTCGGCCACGATGGAGGGGCGGAGCCAGGTGGCGATTGCAGCCGCGCGCAAGGTGGCTGCGAGTATTCCCGCCGAGGCTTGGCGTGAAATCCCCCTGCTCCACCAGTTTTTTGTGACTCCACTGTACGCCCTCACTCGCTTCGGGAAGTGGGAGGAGGTTTTGCGGGAACCGCGGCCACCTGCCGACAGTCCGTTCTGGACCGGCATCTGGCACTACGCCCGCGGCTTGGCTTTCATCGGCACCAACCGGCTGGCAGAGGCTTCCCAAGAACTACAGGCTCTCCAGACGATTGCCACGGACAAGTCCCTAGACGGCTTACGGGTGACGTTCTCCGCTAACGGGGCAGCCCCCATTCTGGCCATCGCGACGGAGGCTCTGGCGGGAGAGTTAGCCGCCAAGCAAGGGGATTTCGAGAAGGCGATTGCTCATCTCCACCGGGGTGTCTTGCTCGAAGACAGCCTGATCTACAACGAGCCCCCGGATTGGCACATTCTCGTTCGCCAATCGTTGGGCGCTGTGCTGCTCGAAGCCGGGCGACCGTTGGAAGCAGAAACAATCTACTGGCAAGACTTAAAGTGGAACCGGGAGAACGGCTGGTCGCTTTACGGCCTGATGCGGAGCCTGCGCGCACAGGGAAAGATGGAAGAAGCAGCTGCGATTGAGAAAAGGTTCCAGAAAGCCTGGACCCGAGCCGATGTCACCCTCACGTCCTCGCGCCTTATGGAGAACACTGCGCGGACAGCAGCAACCATCGCCAGCACGCCCGCATCTGCCGCTACAGGACAAGAGTAGCCCGGAGTGCCACACCGGTTGGGTTGCCTGCATAACAATCAGCTTCTAGAAGGAAAGCTGTAGGTGTCCCCGAGTGGTTGAGAACTTTGAATTAGCTCATTTATCCATACTGCTGGGCTGCGGTGGATTAATTCTTACGTTGTTTTCTATGTCGTATTTGGATTCAGCGTATTTACCATCTGCGTCCCAAGGCCCGGTATTTAACATCTAGGCAAACTTTAGATTTCAGCAAAAAGGAGGAGAGACTCATGGCTAAAGTGACCGAGATTGGACCTGAACTCTATCGTATTTCGGTTTATGTTCCCGACTTTGACCTTCAGTTCAATCACTTCCTTGTCAATGACGAGGAACCGTTACTGTTTCACACAGGCTACAAAGCGTGGTTTTCCGAAGTGCACGAGGCGACGGCAACCGTGGTTGATCCATCCCGGATTCGCTGGATCGGGTTCAGCCATTTTGAGTCTGATGAATGTGGTTCCTTGAACCAGTGGTTGGAAGTCGCTCCCTCGGCAGAGGCGGTGTGCAGTGTGGTGGGAGCGCTGGTGAGTGTAAACGACTTTGCTATCCGCCCGGCCAAAGGGATGGCCGAGGGTGAGGTGTTGAGAACGGGGACATGCCGATTTCGCCTTTGTCGAACCCCCCATCTGCCGCACGGCTGGGATGCCTCGGTGTTGTTCGAAGAGACAAGCAACACGTTGCTTTGCTCAGATCTATTCCATCAAGTGGGGGATGTCGAGCCACTGACTCAGTCTGATGTGGTTGGACGAACACGCGAGGCATTGAAAGAGTACCAGGCTGGTATCCTGGCCGACTATTCACCGTACACACATTACACTGGTCAGCTTTTCGAGAAGTTGGCGGCTTTGAAGCCTGAACGGCTGGCGATCATGCATGGCTCGAGCTTTGAAGGAAACGGAGAGCGTGCACTCGATGACTTGGCAGTGGTGTTCAGGGAGACCTTCGGCGGCGGATAGCTCAAGCGGCTGGTGCCCACGGAGTGATTTCACCTACTCTGTGGTAGGTAAAACAGCCCCATCTGTTCTTTGGATTTCACATAAAACAGTTGATATTGCCTTCTTTGGTCACCTGCTCTTCTCGCTCGCCACGACAGCCTATATGCTCATTGCGATCCGGTTCGAAGAGCGGGACCTAATGACGTTCTACGGGGACGCCTATCGAAATTACCGAAGCAAGGTCTCGATGCTTATTCCGCGGCCGTCAAAACAGTAAACGCCGACCGCTAGTCGCGATCTGCCTCAGTGAGGAGCAATTGGGGAATCAATAAGCCCACCCCAGATCCTACGGGAGAAGGCCGCTGGGAGAGTAAAGAAGACATGATTCTTACTGCCACCGATTCCAAATTGTTCCCCATTTCCCTGCCCTCAATCTCCCAAAACTGCTAGCATGGGCGGACAAATGCAACCTGAACGATTTGAGAGTCAGGCAGCCGTGCTCGGTAAGACCATCTCACATTTCCGCATTCTTTGAGAAAAAGGAGGAGAGACCATGAAAATCGCTGAAGCAACCGGTTCCACTGTGGCCGAACTGTGGGGACAACTTGAGCCCCAGGTTCAGCAAGCAAACGCGCTGGAGGAAGCGGCCCAAGCAGTCGTCGCCGCACTCCACAACCATTTCTCTGATTCTGTGGTTATTGCCCGGATCTTTGTGACCGTTCCCTTCGATGCGCTGCCCGCAAGCAACCAGGACTTTGTCCGCAAATTGGCCGATTCCGCTGGAGCTACAGAACAGCTAAAGGGAGGCACACCGGTGCTCTCGCTGGTGGGCACGCACGGACAGGAGGAAAAGTGGAACGATCGCCGGAACTCCGAAGGACATGTGGGCATCCCGTTGATTTCCTCCTCGTTTGTCGGGGCCATTCCGATGATCTCCCGGCTGTTAAAAGAGTTGGGTGTGCCCCTGGATTGGGTGGATAGCCACGACACGGAAATGATTGTCAAAACGGTTGGCGAATCGGCAGGTTTGTTTTTCGTGGAAGATGCTGCCGAAGTCACCGACCAGGAAGGGAGAAAGGTGATTGCTGCTCAAGATTTCGTCTCTTCTTACAATGTGAAGAGTGTCTTTGGTACGGGAGGCGTCTATCCGAGCGGACAGATGTTCGCCATTGTCGCCTTCTGCCGGGATCAGTTTTCAAGAGAGGCGGCTCAGGAATTCGTGGCCTTGGCGGATTCATTCAAGAACAGCACCAGTCCGCTGGTGGGTGCCACCCTGATCTTTTCCTCGTGAACATGGCAATCCGGTCTGCGTGAGCACACGTGGTCTCTGGGTTGTCCTAACTGCAAATCCAAGAGGTAGCATTATGAGCGATCCTACCCCTGAGCGAATCATGCAACTCGGTCTTGGGTTTTGGGGTTCGAAGACTCTGCTCAGTGCTATTGAGCTGGGAGTGTTCACGGAACTCGCCAATGAGCCTCTAGATGCTGATGCGCTTACCGAGCGACTTCAACTCCATCCGCGTAGCGCTCGGGATTTTTTCGATGCCCTTGTGGCCCTAGGAATGTTGAAGCGCAGTAACGGTCAGTATTCAAACACTCCCGACACAGATCTATTTCTGGATCGAAACAAGCGTTCCTACATCGGAGGCATGCTGGAGATGGCCAACACGCGGCTGTATCGATTCTGGGGCTCACTGACAGAGGGGTTGCGCACTGGTAAACCTCAGAATGAAGCCAAGGAGGGAGGGAGTCTGTTCGAGGCCATCTATGGCGACCCGACCAGTCTTGAAGAGTTTCTGAAAGCGATGACGGGACTGAGCATGGGCGCCAGTAAGGCCATTGCGGAGAAATTTCCTTGGAGCGATTACAAGACGTTCATTGATATTGGCACCGCTCAGGGAGGATTACCTGTTCAAGTAGCGCTAGCACACGAACACATCAGAGGGGGTGGATCTGACTTGGAAGTTGTCGAGCCGATCTTTAAGGAATACATCAATTCGTTCGGGCTCGGTGAACGGTTACGGTTCTATCCAGGAGACTTCTTCAAGGACCCCTTGCCTGAGGCGGATGTTCTGTCTATGGGGCATATCCTTCACGACTGGAACCTCGAAGAGAAGCACTTGTTGATAAGCAAGGCGTATGAGGCACTGCCGGAGGGTGGAGTACTGATTATCTGGGAGTCTTTGATCGACGACGATCGAAGCGAGAACACCTTTGGACTTTTGATGAGCTTGAACATGTTGATCGAGACAGCAGGAGGATTTGACTATACGGGTGCCGACTGTTGTTCGTGGTTACGGGAGGAGGGTTTCCGTGAAACGCGTGTTGAGTATCTGGCTGGGCCGGACTCGATGGTCATTGGAATCAAGTAGTCCGAGGTACAAAGTAAAAGGTTTGAAGAACTCAAGCGGCTGGTGCCGACGGGGGAGTGATTTCACCTTCTGTATGTTGGGTGAGAATGCACCCATGTATCTTTTGCACTTCTTATTATAAAAAAGAGGCGAAGGTGATCCGAGTTGAGAGTCAGCGCCCAGCCTTCCCCCTTTTGGCGGGCAGAATCGTCCCATATCGTTTACAGTAGACCAACTTGTAGAATCTCACAAAGGAGTTTCGTATGGATCTATTTGTTGGGAAGAAAGCCAGCCGGACCATTGCTCTTACTCCTGACCATGTCAAAACGTTTGCTGCTCTAACGGGAGACCATAACCCACTACATTTTGATGAATCTTTTGCTGCCAAGACAAAGTTCAAACGTTTAGTCGTTCAGGGTGGTTTAACAACCGGACTTTTACATGCACTCGTCGCTATGGACATGCCGGGTCCTGGTACGGTTTTTTTGAGCCAAAATTGGAAGTTTACCGCTCCGGTCTTCATTGGAGACACTATTACCGCCGAAGCGGAGATTCTCAGTATTCATAAAACAAAGCCAGCTACCCAACTGAAGATCAAAGTGTCTCGGCAAACCGAGGAAACTGTTCTCGAAGGTGAGGCTTGGTGTTACACATTCTCACCTGACGTCTAATGGGGGAGTTATCTCGGACAGCGAATTGGTCATTGGCCGTTGTCTCGACTGCGGTCCTTTTGGTTTCCTCAACATGGTTTTCGGGAACTGCGATAACACCCCATTTGATCCAGTCTTGGCAGCTCACTCCAGGCGAGGGCGCATGGCTTACTATCTCAGTTCAGCTGGGATTCATATGC
The DNA here is from genome assembly GCA_027717875.1 of Acidobacteria bacterium AH-259-L09. The sequence continues at coordinate 7,417 of JALLOL010000099.1, forward strand.
GGTACTTTCCTGTACGCATTTCTCAACTTGGCTGACATCTTTAACGCTCGCTGGGTTTTCTTCGTATCAGCTTTATTGGGCGCGGCTTTTAACGCCGCCTTTGCTTTTCTGGCGCAAAATATAGGAATGGCACTGGCTTTTCGTGCTTTAACTGGTATAACCCTCGCTGGGATTTATCCAGTTGGAATGAAATTGGTCGTGTCTTGGTTTCGGTCAGGACTTGGATGGAGACTTGGTGTCATGGTAGGTGCACTGACAATGGGCACTGCTTTTCCTTATTTAATGCAGGTGATAGGTTCCGAGTTCGACTGGAGGAATCTAACAGGAGCAGCATCGGTTTTGGCAATTGCTGGAGGTTGCCTCGTACTGATTGCTCTTTCGGACGGTCCGTATCTCAAGGCTCGGGCTGAGTTTGATCCAAGCATGTTGTGGAGGGTCTTTGAGCATCTTCCCTTTCGCAGAACTGCGTTTGGATATTTTGGCCATATGTGGGAACTCTATGCCTTCTGGTCGATGGTGATTTTCTATTTAGGTGCTCGTTTTCAAAGTAACAATCCATCCCAAAATGCATGGCTTTCGTTTCTCGTATTCCTGACCATTGGTATTGGCTCAATGGGATGCATTCTCGGCGGCTGGGTTTCACAGTGGATTGGGGAAAGGGAAGTAGCCAGATTCTCGCTATTAGTGAGTGGCCTCTTGTGTTTAACCTCGGGAGTAATCTACGAACTGGACTTGTGGCTGATAACTATGTTGTTACTCCTTTGGGGATTCTTCGTGGTCTCTGACTCACCTCAATTCTCAGCCTTGGCTACAAGATATTGTCCTCCTGAGTTCACCGGAACGGCTTTGACTGTTCAGAACGGTATCGGATTTGCCATCACTGTAATTTCCATTCAGGTTACTCCTTGGATGGCAAACATCACAGGCTGGCAATGGGCTTTCACGTTTTTGGCTATAGGACCACTGTTTGGTCTATACTTTGTCAATCAATTGCCCCAGTCCAAAACTGCCCATTAAAATCCAAGAGTTTCTCCTTCCAAGACCTAAGGCGGATAAATTTGGAGTTCTGAGTGGTAGGTAGAATG